>JAKDMK010000201.1 GCA_030452365.1 Nitrococcus sp. | reverse complement strand
GGCGGTCGAGCCAGGCTTCGATGACATGGGCAGGATCGTAGCGTACCGCGGCGCGTACGCTATGCAGACCATGGATGATGCGGCTCTGGGTGGTCATTGCTAAAGAGCGCGGTATTTGCCGCTGCGACGGGCGGTTTTGCGGCGGCGTCCCGGTCCGCGTCGCGGCTGTTCTAGCGGGTTACCGTCCGCATCCAGCGGATGAGCCACCAGCGCCAGATCGAGCTTGCGCTCGTCGATGTCTACTTGCGCGACACGCACCCGCAGCCGATCGGTCAGCCGATACTCCTTGCCGCTGCGCTCGCCGACAAGACGATGGCCGATGGGATCGAAATG
Organism: Nitrococcus sp.; assembly: GCA_030452365.1. Classification (GTDB taxonomy): domain Bacteria; phylum Pseudomonadota; class Gammaproteobacteria; order Nitrococcales; family Nitrococcaceae; genus Nitrococcus. The sequence goes on along the minus strand of JAKDMK010000201.1, from coordinate 4,883 downwards.
GAAGTAATCGCTCTCCAGATTGGTGATGTGGATGAGACCATCGACATAGATCTCATCGAGTTCAACGAACAGTCCGAAGGAAGTCACTGCGCTGATTACCCCGGTAAGTTCCTCGCCCAAACGCTCTGCCATATAGCGGCATTTGAGGGTCATTAGCGCGTCCCGGGTCGCCTCCTCGGCGCGCCGATCGGTCATGGAGCAATGCTCGCCGAGGGTGGTGAGCTGATCGTGGCTAAGCTCGAAGGTCTCGGCGCGGCCGCGAGCAAGGATATGCTTAATGGCTCTATGCACAATCAGGTCCGGATAACGCCGGATCGGCGAGGTGAAGTGGGCATAGGCATCCAACGCCAGCCCGAAATGCCCCGCGTTATCGGGCCGGTATTCGGCGGCCATCATCGAGCGCAACAACACGGTTTCGATCAAATGACGATCGGGTCGGTCGCGCACCCGCTGCATCAACCGCGCGAAATCCCTGGGCCTAGGTTTATCGCTGCCGCTCAAGCGTAGCCCAGTCTCGGCAAGAAACGCGCGCAGCTTCTCAAGCCGCGCCGCCTCCGGCGGCTCGTGCACCCGATAAAGCGTCGGCATCCTGTGGCGGCGGAGGAAACGCGCCGCGGCCACATTGGCCTTTACCATGCATTCCTCGATCATCCTGTGCGCTTCGGTTCGCCGTGCCGGATGAATGGCACTGATGCGCCCGTTCTGGTCAAACTCGAGGGTGCTCTCGGTCGTTTCGAAGTCGATAGCGCCGCGGCTATCACGTTCCTTGCGCAATATACGGTAGACGCAGAACAGGTGATCGAGATGCTTGAGCAGTCCCCGGCGGCGGCGGCGCAGCGCCGGATCACGCTGCTCATGCAATGCCGCCACCTCCTCGTAGGTCAAGCGGGCTTGGGAGCGCATGACGGCTTCATAGAAGCGCGAGCGCCGTAATGCGCCTTCGCGGCTGACCTGCATCTCACAGACCATGCACAGCCGATCCAGCCGGGGATTCAAGGAGCACAACCCGTTGGAGAGCACGGCCGGCAGCATGGGCACCACGCTGCGCGGAAAATACACCGAGTTGCCACGTTTGGCGGCTTCGCGCTCGAGCGCCGTCCCGACGCCGACATAATGCGAGACATCGGCAATTGCCACATACAGGCGCCAGCCATTGGTCATCGGCTCGGCGTACACGGCGTCATCGAAATCGCGGGCGCTGGCCCCGTCGATAGTGACAAAAGGCAAATGACGCAAATCAACCCGCCCTTGCTTGGCCACCTCCGGTACTCGATCGGTAACTCCGGCGAGTGCCTCATTGACCTCATCGGGCCAGTCGACTGGTATTCCGTGGACGCACGCGGCGACAGCAATCTCTTGCCCAGCCTCGATATGGTCTCCGAGAACTTCGACGATGCGTCCTATGGGTTGACGGCGCTTGGAGGGCTGGCTGAGGAGTTCGGTGACCACGAGCTGCCCGTGCGCGGCGCCGTTACCCTGACCCACCGGTACGATAATGTCCTGGTGAATACGCCGGCTTGCGGGAATTACGAAACCCACGCCACTCTCTTCGTAGTACCGCCCAACCACGCGTCGATTCGCCCGCTCCAATACTTCTACTAGCTCGCCTTCGGGTCGGCCGTCGGCGTCGAGACCCACTAGCCGGACTACCGCACGGTCGCCGTCGAGCAAACAGCGCATCGCCCGCGGCGGCAAATAGAGCTGCGGACCCGGTCGGTCTGGTTTGAGCCAACCCGAGCCTTCTACCGCGGCGCGCACCCGGCCGCGAACGAGATCCCGATTATCGACGATGACGTAGCCGCTGCGTCGATTGCGAATCAGCTGACCGTCACGCTCCATCGCCCGCAAGCGCCGGCGCAGGCCTTCCAGCTCATCGGGCGCCGTCAGCTCGAAGAGCTCCTCGAGCTGCGTGCGGTTGAGGGGACGGGCTTGTTCGGCAAGCTTGTCGATAATGAACTCCCGACTGGGAACCGGTTGCCCATACTTGCGGCGTTCACGTTCGAGGTAGGGATCGTGTGCTAGCGTTGCGCCCTGTTTCTTGGTCATTCGCTGCCGTTCATCTCAATTGGGATAGAAATCGTTCGTCACGCTTACTCGTGCCTGTACGCTGCGCGTCGCCGGCTCTTCTCGCCGACCGGCGTGAGCGTTGACAGAGCATCTCAGCGTCGGTTAAGTTTGCGACCCGCGCAGAGGCATGGGCGCCTCGCGCGCAACGCCGTATTTGCCGAGGTGGCGGAATTGGTAGACGCGCTAGCTTCAGGTGCTAGTGGGGGCAACCCCGTGGAGGTTCAAGTCCTCTCCTCGGCACCACCCCACCAGGTTAAAGAATAACATAGACTTAAGTACCTGGGTGCCATTGCCGAGCGCTGGAGCCGAGGAGTCGCAATGGCGCTCAAGCAGACTGGCCAAGCTGTGTAAATCTGCGGGAATGGTTCCATCCTGAGCTTTCGGCGCAGCGCCTGATAGAACCGGGGGGAAGCCGATGCGCTGTATATTGATCCGCCATGCGCAGTCTGTGGCCAATGCCGAAGGCCGGCTGCAGGGGCATGCCGAGTTTGATCTGACCAAGACGGGACGTTGGCAGGCGGAAAGGCTGTTTCAGCGCTTGCAAATGGAAAGCATCGAGCCGACCCACCTCTACTGCTCGCCGCTACGACGAACGCTAGAGACGGCCCAGATTGTATCCCGATCCTGGCAAGTGCCGCTCATCAAGTGGGACGAACTGATCGAATACAACCTTGGCGTGTTCTCCGGGCTGAGCTGGGAGGACATCGGTGTGCGCTACCCGGAGATGGCACGGGCTTTTCGGCAGAGCGGGGACGGGGGGGGGGGGGAAGGGGCGGAAGACTTGGCGCAGCGCCAAGCGCGGGGGCGCCGAGTCGTTGCATCTCTTGTTGACGGGCACCGCGGCGGGGACGTGATTGTGGCGTTTAGTCATGGCGGCATATTGCAGCACATCATTGCCGCACTCCTGGGTACCGATCGGACCTGGGGCATCCGGGTGCGCAATACAGCCGTCTTTGATCTCACCTTGGACGAAAACCTGTGGTATGAACCTGGCCATGCCCGGCTAGATACTCGCTACTGGCGCATCCATTGCTTCAATGACGCAGCCCACCTGGAGGGTGATTACGGCGCGGCCGAGCAGACGGGATCGGCCAAGGAAGCCTGATGGGCGCTCGCCAGTGGGAAGCGCCTGATGCGGCGAGCTGACCAGGCGCGCATCCGAAACGATTTCACGGCACCGTGGAGCTGGACGCCACCCGCGTAGGCTGCTGGCGTTGACGAGTCTTTAGTGGACGAATAGACTACATAAAGATGTATTCTTTGTCCATTTGCCAATGAAGCTGCCCCTCGCCGTCAAAACCCTCTCGGGCTGGGACCGCCGCGGTCGTCACGTATACACCCAAAGCGACCTCGCGCACCTGTTCCCCGCAGACAGCCCGAAAACGCTGCAGGTGTCCATCGACCGGTTGATCCAGCGCGGGCTTCTTTCGCGCGCCGCGCGCGGCATCTATGTCTATGAGATCGGCCAAGGCGCAGGCCCCGACACCATCGAGTACATCGTCCGTGCCATGCGCCGGGGCGACTACAATTATGTCAGCCTCGAATCCGCGCTCTCGGCGTATGGCGTCATCTCGCAGATTCCGCTCGACCGGCTGACGGTGATGACCACCGGGCGCAAAGGCGCCTATCGCACCCCGTGGGGGGTCATCGAGTTCACGCACACCGCTCGGCGCGCGCGCGAAATCCTTCCTCGCATGCGCAACGTGCACCGCCCGCTGCCACTGGCGACACCCGAGGCGGCCTGGTCAGATCTCAAACGCGTTGGTCGCAACACGCACCTGGTCGACGCGGAGGCGCTAGCCGATGTCGCCGCGCGCTGATTTCGATGATCTGGTGGCGTTGGGCATGGTGCGCGCGGACCACGCGCACATGCGTCCAGCCATCGAGAAGGAGCTGCTTCACTACGACATCCTCTATGCGCTCGACCGCGAGCGCCTGTTGGAGACGCTTACCTTCCAGGGCGGAACGGCCCTGCGTCTTTGCTATGGCGCCTCCCGGCTGAGCGGGGATCTCGATTTCGTCGGAGGGCGGGGGTTCGACCGCTCCCGGCTGCGCGAGCTCGCCGATTGCCTTCGGCACTACATCGGCGAGCGCTACGGGTTGCCGGTGGAGGTGCGAGAGCCAGGCGGACATGCGCTCCGCGGCGGCGACGAAGCCCCCGGGGAGACAGTGCGGGTGCTCAAATGGCGCGTTTCGGTGGTCACGGCCCCGATGCGTCCGGATTTGCCAAAGCAGCACGTCAACGTCGAGGTGGCAAATCTGCCCGCGTACACCCGAGAGCCCATGGCGTTGCGGGTGAACTACGACTTTCTGCCCGGCGGTTACATGGACCTGCTCGTACCCACCGAGCGCCTCGAAGAGGTCGTCGCCGACAAGCTGGTCTCGCTGGTGAACAGTACGCGCTACCTGCGCTACCGCGACATCTGGGATCTGCGCTGGCTCGGCCAGCGAAACGTGGCTGTGGATGGCGAGTTGATTCGGCGCAAGGTGGACGACTACGGCGTGGACGGCTATCCCCGGCGCGCCCGTGCGATGGCCGGACGGCTGCCCGAGATCGTTGCTGGCTCCGAGTTCTCCGCTGAGATGCGCCGGTTCACTCCGAGCGACATCCAGCGGCGCACGCTTGACCGAGATGGCTTTCTCGGGGTGCTTGTCCGAGAGGTAGGCGGAATGCTTGAGAAAGCCGCAAGCTGGTTGGAAGTAGGACCGGACACGAACGCGGATCCCGGATTCACCATCTGAGTACAGAGCAATGGGGTCTGACCCGAATGGCACTTAGTTAAGCTGTACCTCACTGATATTGCGCATAAGTGACG
>JAKDMK010000652.1 GCA_030452365.1 Nitrococcus sp. | reverse complement strand
CACCGACCCTAGTGAGCATGTCTAGCGATGAGCTGCGCGGCTTCATCCAGGAGCAAGGTAAAGTTGTCCTAAAGCCGCTGCACGGCATGGGCGGAGAATCCGTCTTCGTGCTCGAGCAGGGCGACCCGAACACCTCTGTGGTCATCGAAACGCTGAGCGATCACGGCAGACGCCAATTGATGGCCCAACGCTATATTGAACAGATCCAGTGCGGCGACAAGCGCATTGTGCTGCTTGCGGGCGAGCCTATCCCCTATGCGCTGGCACGCATTCCCGCCAGCGGCGAAACCCGGGGCAATATCGCGGCCGGAGGCCGCGGGGAAGGTGTTGCGCTCAACGATCGAGATCTCTGGATCTGCCGCCAGGTAGCGCCGGCATTGCGCGAGCGTGGCTTGCTGTTCGTGGGCCTTGATGTCATCGGTGATTACCTCACCGAGGTCAACGTCACCAGTCCGACCTGCGTGCGCGAGCTTGATGCCATCTACGGTATCGGAATAAGCAGCAAGTTCTTCGACCTCATCGAGCAGCATCTGCAGAGCCGCGGAACGAAGGTTTGAGGCGCATCACGTAGGTCACCCGCTCGACTGTGGTAGGCTGCGCCGGCATGGGGCTGGCATTCAGATACCGTGTAGGACACGAGAGGGTAACCCACGGATGAACAACGGCGCGTTCCATCTGGGACCCCAAGCGCGCCTGACGTTGATCTTTTTGTTCTCGCTGGCGCTGCATGTAGTGATTCTCATCGGGCTCGGATTCACCTGGCAGACTGAGCATGCCCAGCGAATCCCGCCCATAATCGAGATCACCCTGGCCCAGCGATCGCAGGTACTTCCGCCCCAGGAATTTGAGATCTTGGCACGGGCCAATCAAAACGCGATTGGCAAAGCCAAGCGCAATCCCAAACCGCAAGAGCAGAGGCCGGCATCAATACCGGCCTCGTTATCCGCCGCTGAGGCAAAATCACCGCAGGAACACGAGTCTGCCGTCAAGCCCACGAATGCGCGAGCCAAGAGGGCCGTTGCCTCGGCTACGGCGGCGGAGCACCTCGAGATGGCAGAGGTCCGAGCGATCAGCCGTCGCGTGGCTAGCTCGATCGCCTTCGCGGGTGTCGTGGCTAGTCTCAACAGCCACTACCCCAGCGAGCGGCGAATCGATGCGCGCACAAATTCCTATGCCGCTGCAGAGTACCTGCGGCAATGGGTGGAGAAAGTCGAGCGCATCGGCAATCTCAATTATCCGCGCGCGGCGCGCGAGCGTGATCTCTCGGGACGGCTCATCCTCGAGGTATCGTTGCGACCGGATGGCAGCGTCTACGCGATCAATGTGCTGGTCCCCTCGCCTTTCAGTGTCCTGAACCAGGCGGCTAAACGCATCGTAAAGCTGGCGCAGCCGTACGCCAAAGTCCCCAGGGAGGTGCTCCAAGGCCATGACCTGCTGGTTATTACACGAAGCTGGGAATTCGATGACGCACGCCGCTTTTATCCCCACTGATCTCCAGGGCCTGTTGGCATCCACCCACGGCGTCGCGTTGCTGCCCAACAGCCGGT
>JAKDMK010000651.1 GCA_030452365.1 Nitrococcus sp. | reverse complement strand
GCAACACGCCGTGAATACCTCCCTGTAGGCTCGACGGCGGCATCCTTGCCGCCGACGGTCCCTCCAGAGCGCACCGCCCCGGACTGACAGCGCTTCTGCAAATATTCCGCGCCCATGAGCAATGCGGGCTACTCGGGCGTTATGCAATAATCGGACGCCATGCCCAACTCCGCCGGTTCACCATCAATGCAGCGCTCCCTGACCACAGCGGCGCACAAGCGCGCGACTCTGCGCGACTGGCTCAAGGCGCTGCCGCTCTATCCCCTGCCCCACCACGCCATTTCACGCATCGTGCTGCAGGCCACACGCTCACGCAACAGGCGCTGGAAAAATGCCCTCATACGCTGGTTTATACGCGCTTACCAGGTGGATCTCGATGAGGCGATCGAGGCCGACGGCACGGCGTATCCGGATTTCAACAGTTTTTTCACCCGGGCGCTGCGGCCTGAGGCGCGTCCATTGCCGCAAGACCCCGCGACGATCATCTGCCCGGCCGATGGTGCCATCAGCGAGATCGGCTGCATCGACGGTGTGCATCTGCTACAGGCAAAAGAGCGGCGCTTTAGCGTGGGTGAGATCCTCGGCGGCGATGACGCGCTCGCGGCGCGATTTCATGGTGGCCACTTTGTGACGGTTTATCTCGCCCCGCGCGATTATCATCGGGTACACATGCCCGCCTCCGGCGAGCTGCAAAGCATGCTCCATATCCCTGGCCGGTTGTTCAGCGTGGCCCCGCATACGGTGCGCACGATACCGCGCCTTTTCAGCCGCAATGAACGCGTGGCATGCCTGTTCGATACCGAGCACGGTCCGCTTGCGATCATCCTCGTCGGGGCCCTTTGTGTGGCGAGCATCGAAACCGTCTGGGCCGGTGTGGTAACCCCACCCCAAGGACGCCAAGTGCGGCGTTGGCAGTATGCGCCGCAGCGGCATCAGCTGCCACGCGGCGAGGAACTAGGCCGCTTCAATATGGGCTCGACGGTAATCGTCCTATTCGGGCCGGATCAGGTCACTTGGCGGGCCGATCTGCACGCCGAGCAGCCGGTGCGAATGGGCCAGGCGTTGGGTCGTCTTCGAACGGCGGCTCTCGGCGAGAGTCCCTTTGCGTGACATGATGAGCAACACCTGGAACAGTGATTCTGGGCAAACGTGCCATTAGCAGATGCTATGCCGCACCATTAGTGTGTTAATGGTAAGGTGGCATCGTAACCCGCGTAACCGGCATGTGCGCCTGAACGAGGTGGCTACATGACTCCGCGACTGGAGCAGATCCAGCAAAAGCTCGAACAACTCGCGCCCGAACGGCTTGCCGAGGTCGAGGATTTTATCGACTTTCTGCGCGAGCGCGATCAGGACCAGCACCTGCGCCGCGATTACGCGCAAGGCTCGGAGGCGGCGTTTGCCAGGGTATGGGGCAACGACGAAGACGCCGTCTATGACGAGCTCTAGCTTCGGCGATGTGGTGTTGGTCGGCTTCCCGTTAACCAACCTGCAAACCACCAAGCGTCGCCCTGCGGTCATCATCCACAGCCTCGCTTACCAAGAGACCGGC
>JAKDMK010000200.1 GCA_030452365.1 Nitrococcus sp. | reverse complement strand
TGATCGATGTTGACCCCGAGAAGGACCTCATCGGGCTGGCGTGTCGTTTCCATAATCACCCCTCACCCTTCAGCGCTGGCTGCAGGTTTCATCCGCAGGTACCGAGCATAGAGCTCCCGACTCTTGAGCGGCCGCTCGCCAACATGGGGCCGCAGTGCCGCTCGCATGAGTCGACGGGCTTGGGCTTCGGCCGTGGCATCCGGGAAAATGCCGCTCGCCAGTGCGTGCAATGTTGCTCCTTGAACTACTAGCTGCCCCCGCGGCAGTGTCACGGGTATCGCCCCCAGTTCGATTTCATAGCGATACCAGCGCTGCGATTCAATAGGGTCACCACTCGCGTCGTGGCTCAACGATAAACCGTAGCCCATGGCCGCAAGCAGATCACGCTCGAAGGAGCGTAGCAGTGGCTGCTCCGCGCCGCTGCCTGCGAGCAGCGCCAGAGCGCTAGCATAGCGTTCAAATAGCTCCGGATAGGGATCCTCACGCTGCAATAAACGCAACAGAAGCTCGTTTAAGTAGAAGCCGCAGAGCAGCCGCTGTCCTGTCGGCAACGTAGGTCTGCCCCTCAACTCCACGTCGGTTAGCGTGCCAAGCTCGCCACGCGCCTGCCAGGATACCGACAGTGGCGTGAAGGGCTGCAGCAAAGCCTGCCAGGGTGAGCGCTTGGAGCGCACGCCACGCACGACGACTCCGAGCCGCCCATGCTCGGCGGTGAGCAGCTCGGCTATGGCGCTGGTCTCCCGGTAGGCGCGGCGGTGCAGAACATAGGCCGGCTCAAGGAGGCTCGCGCGGCGGTTAGCTAGCATGACCGATCAGGGTTCGACATAGCCGAGCGAGCCGAGTGCGCGTTCATCATCGGACCAGCCTTGCCGAACCTTGACCCACAATTGCAGGTAAACCACGGCTTCAAATCGCGCCTGCATTTCCAATCGGGCGCGCTGCCCAATGTGCTTGAGACGCTGCCCCTTATGACCGATTACGATTGGTTTCTGGCCGCTGCGCTCGACCCAGATCACCGCCGCAATACGCCGCAGCCGGCCTTGTTGCTCAAAGGCTTCAATCGATACCGTGCTCGCATAGGGCAGCTCCTGGCCCAGGGTATTGACCAGTTGCTCGCGAATGAGCTCGGCGGCCATGAAGCGCTCACTGCGATCGGTAATTTGCTGCGGCGGGAAATAGGCGGCGGACCGGGGTAGCCGTTGTACGATCTCCGCCTCCAGGGCCGGCAGATTGATGCCGCGCGTTGCCGATACTGGAATCACGGCGGCAAAAACGCGCTTGCCTGAGAGCCGCTCGATCAGCGGCAGCAGCATCGCTTTGGCGCGCAGGCGGTCGACCTTGTTGAGGGCCAGGATAACGGGGTTTGTAAACGCCGCCAAGCGCTCGAGAACAAGCTCATCCTCTGGCGTCCAACGCAGTGCATCCACCAGAAAAACCGCCACGTCCGCATCCGCGAGCGCCGCTGTGGCTGCCCGGTTGAGGAGGCGATTCATGGCCGTTTTCTGCTCGCGGTGCAGGCCGGGTGTATCCACATAGACGATCTGTGCGCCGGGGATCGTGTGAATCCCCAATATGCGGTGGCGGGTCGTCTGCGGTTTGCGCGAAACAATCGTGACCTTCTGCCCAAGAAGGCTGTTGAGCAAAGTCGATTTGCCCACATTCGGCCGGCCCATGAGCGCGACGAAGCCGCTGCGTACTTGCGTGCGCGCGCTATCCATGGCGCGCGCCTCAGTCATGTGAATCAATCTGTGCCTCCAGCCGCTGCAACATGGACGCGGCGGCCTTTTGTTCGGCCTGGCGGCGGCTATTGGCCGTGCCGCTGGTCACCATCTCGAACTCTGCAATCCGACATTCGACCCGGAAGGTCTGAGCATGCGCGCGCCCGGCGATCTCGATCACATGGTAGTCAGGCAGCGGCAGGCCGGCCGATTGCAAACGCTCCTGTAAGCGAGTCTTGCGGGTCTTTTAACTCTTGGACGCTGGGTAGCTCCCGTAGTCGATTGCCGTACAGGCGCCGAATGACCTCCCGGCAGGTATCCATGCCGGCGTCCAAATAGATGGCGCCGACGATCGCCTCCAGTGTATCCGATAGGATGGAGTCCCGGCGCTGTCCGCCGGCCTTAAACTCGCCGCCGCCGAGGCGCAGCGAATCGCCGAGCGTGATCGCGCGCGCAATATCCGCGAGCGAGGTTTGGTTGACCAAATTTGCTCGCAGCCGGCTCAGCTCGCCCTCTCTGGCCTGCTTACGGCGCTCGAAGAGCTCGGCCGCGACGACGAAGTTCAATATGCTGTCACCTAAGAATTCCAGGCGTTCGTTATTCGGTCCGGACGCGCTGCGATGCGTTAACGCACGTAAGAGCAATTCCGGTTGCGAAAAATGATAGCCAAGTATCTCCTGCAGACGGTCGAGTTTCACCGTTAGTTCCGAATCATAGCCTCTTTACGAAAGCTGGCTACCGCATCCAGGTTGCCTAGCAGATGCACCCGCGCCTGATAGTCAACGATCAGCTGCAACCCGCCCAAGACTTTATTTATTTTGAGATTATTCCTTATTCCATGTTCAATATTATTCATGTCGAGGCGTTTTCCGAACGTCTGCCGGACCTCCTGCCGGGTCGATTTCCTAAGCCCGGGATCACCTTCCATGGTTTGCAGTATCGAACCGACCGTATACGACTCGATGTAGATCGGAACGAGACGGATCGCCACCAAAGCGGCCACTCCGATGCCGATCACGATCACTAGCCAGCTGATGAGGGTCATGCCCTCCTGATGAGCAAGCCGATTCATAAGTTATCCTCCCTGATATGATTACGGCCGGTTGACGTTCACCCGTGACACCGTGGGCGCATGTCAGCAGACCCCAGAACCCTAATTGATAGCGTTTCCGATCCGGCTCCAATTGACCGTATCGTCCTGCCAGTCCCAGCTCATCCAGATCAGAAACGCCTCGCCTACCAGGTTGCGCGCGGGGACCGCTCCCCAATAGCGGCTGTCGCTGCTGCGATCCCGGTTATCACCCATGGCGAAGTAGGCGCCCTGCGGCACTCGGAAAGTGAAGCTGCCGGAGAGAGCGTTCCTGTACAACAGGATCTCGTGATCGGCGTCTTCCAAATGCTCTATTTTCACCACCGCAGCCGGATCCGGCGGATAGCGTCCGATCAGCTCCTGCGGCACAGGCTCGCCGTTAATGTAAAGCTTTTTTTGCTCATAGTGGATCCTGTCTCCAGGCAAACCCACGATCCGTTTGATGTAATCCTGCGAGGGGTCCTTGGGATAGCGGAATACGGCCACGTCGCCCCGCTGCGGCTGCCCCGTTCCAAATATCCGGGTGTGTAGCACAGGCAGTTGCAAGCCGTAGGAGAACTTGTTCACCAGAATAAAATCACCAGGAAGCAAGGTCGGAATCATCGAGCCCGATGGGATCCGGAATGGCTCGACAATAAAGGAACGGATGATCAAAACGGCCAGGATAACCGGGAACAGCGAGCGGGCCAGATCAACCCACCAGCTCACCTTCTCGCCGGTCTTGACGGCCCCATCACCGCGGCGCTGGACTTGGCGTTGACGCCCCCACCGGTCCCATAGCCAGACCGCGCCTGTGAGAAATGTCAGTAGGACCAGCAACGCCTCGAAATCGAAATACATGAACCGTTCCCCCTAGCAATGCTTTAGTAACAAACTTGAACAGAATGAGTCAGCTTTTCATGGGGCGAGTTGCACCTGTTCGCGCAAGACGCGGATTTGTTGGTGGCGCGCAACCGGTGCTCGGCGCAGCCCACGCCCTCAGCTCGCCCGCGTTACAATTTGTCGGTTTGAGGCGCCGTCTCGTTAGTGTTTGCTTTCGTGGTCGACCTGCAGTACGGCAAGAAAAGCATCCTGGGGGATCTCGACCTTGCCCACCTGCTTCATCCGCCGTTTGCCCGCCTTCTGTTTCTCCAATAGCTTTCTCTTGCGCGTGATATCACCGCCGTAGCATTTGGCGGTGACGTTCTTGCGCAGGGCCTTGATGGTAGAGCGGGCGATTATGCGGCCGCCGGCGGCGGCCTGGATCGCCACCTCAAACATCTGTCGGGGGATAATGCCTTTGAGCCGCTCGACAAGCTCGCGGCCGCGTACCTGAGCCAAATCACGGTGGACGATAACGGAGAGCGCATCGACCGGCTCAGCATTGACGAGTATGTCCAACCTGACCAGAGGCGCCGGCTGGAAGCGGCGAAACTCGTAGTCGAATGAGGCGAATCCACGGCTCGCCGATTTGAGTCGATCAAAGAAATCGAGCACCACTTCGCTCATGGGCATTTCGTACTCCAGTGCCATCTGGTTACCCAGGTATTGCAGCGATTTTTGGCTGCCACGCTTGTCCTCGCAGAGCTTGATCACATTGCCCAGATACTCTTGCGGCACCAGAATGCTCGCGCGGATAATCGGCTCGCGAATCTCGCTGATCTCACCTAGAGGCGGCAGGTTAGCGGGATTGTGCACCTCCAATACGTCTCCGCGTGCTGTCAGCACCTCATGGATTACCGTCGGTGCCGTGGTGATCAGATTCAGGCCGTATTCGCGCTCGAGGCGCTCCTGGACGATATCCATGTGCAGCATGCCAAGGAAACCGCAGCGAAACCCAAAACCCAACGCTTGGGAGGTCTCCGGCTCGTAGCGCAATGCGGAATCGTTCAGGCGCAGCTTGGCCAGCGCTTCGCGGCAGTCTTCATAGTCCTCGGAAATCACGGGGAAAATCCCGGCGAACACGCGGGGCTTGACCACTTTGAACCCCGGGACCGGATCGGCGGTTTTGCGGTGCGCATGGGTCAGCGTGTCGCCGACTGGAGCCCCGTCGAGGTCTTTGATGCCCGCGACCACGTAGCCCACGCGGCCGGCGGTAAGGCTCTCCCATGGGGTCTGCTTCGGCGTGAATATCCCGACCTGATCCACCGTGAACTCCCGTCGGGTGGAGAAGACGCGAATCTTGTCGCCCGGCTGCAGCGCGCCGTCGAACACCCGAACCAGGCAAACAACCCCCAGATAATTGTTGAACCAAGAGTCGATGATCAGCGCCTTGAGCGGCCCGTTCGGATCACCCACAGGCGCTGGGAACCGTTGCACAATAGCCTCTAACAGCTCATCGACCCCTTGACCGGTCTTGGCGCTGATCCTGAGCACGTCGGTGGTATCTAGGCCGATGATTTCCTCGATTTGCTGAATCACCCGGTCGGGATCGGCGGATACCAAATCG
>JAKDMK010000199.1 GCA_030452365.1 Nitrococcus sp. | reverse complement strand
GTCGATCAAGCACGCACAAAGGTATTGCAGACTGCGCTGGGGCCGCACGCTGCCGCGCCTGTTGCGTATCTCGGCCTGGGCCTGCCGCGCCACCCAACGGGAGAGCCGGTCCCATAGCCGAATGCGCTCGGCGATCGGATAGATATAAAGCGGCTTGTCGGTCGCGGCCGCCTCGGCCAGCATCGATTCGCTGTCTCCGGTCACCACCAGCACATCCGCGGCGCCTAAATAGGCGAAATAGGGGTTATCCGGCTCACCACTTCGCCATTCATGTACGTATTCGGAGCCTCCGATCCCGGCCTTGAGCGCCGCCGCGGCACGGGCGCCGGTCCGGCGGCTGGTGATGGCAAGCGCCGAGCCTCCAACCTCTTTGGCGAACGCCTGCAGGTCCTTGCCCAATCGATATGCGCCCGCCGTATCGAGCATGGAATGCTTGCTGTCACCGCCCACCAGGGCAACCACGAGGGGACGCGGCAGCCCCTCGAACAGCCCCGGCCGGCAATCGCGCTCGCTCTGAAGGCGCTGCGCACTCACCGCGTGCACGGGGAGCAGCGTCTCGATCCGGTTTGCGGCCACGGGCAAGTCAAAATGGGCACAGCCGATCAGCAGATCGGACGCCCCGGTCGGGCCGTTCTTGCGCCCTAACAGCACCAAGCGCATGGCCGGATTCTCGCGGCGCAGCCAACGCGCGACTCGGGTGGGGTACCAGCCCGCGGCAATCACCACATCTGGCCAAGGTGGGCGCAACTCGCCGCGTCTGGCTGGCTCGGGCCGTGCCGGCAAACCGAGCTTCTGCAATAACCAACGCGCCAGAAGCGCCCAAGGCAGCGTTTGCAGATGCTTGACCTCGTAGGGCCAGGCGAGCGCCTCGGCCAAACCGATAGCCTGGCTAGTGTGCCCAGGCTTGCGATGTGCCAGAACCCAAACGTGCGGCGCGCCATGCGCCAGCCGCCCGCCTACCCGCATTTCCTTGCTGCGCCGGCCGAGGGCATCCCGTGTGCTCAATACCAGCCGCCAATGCACACCAGGGTGGCGCCGGTTCGCCTGCTCGAAGCAGGCAATCCAGCGTGCCGGGCGACGCGGCGGTATCTCAAGCGCGCTGCCGTCCGGCAGGCGTTTTAGCCGCGCGGAGTCGTCCACCTCGGCATGCAGCACGCGAGCGCTCAAGCTGAACAGTTTCTCGACCAGCCACGGCAAGTCTTCATCCGGGAAGTACTCCAGGGCACGCCGGCACAGTACGGCATCGAAGGATTGCGCGGCAGCCTCGTCCCAGGGCGCATCGCCCGGCGCGCGGTGCTGGACCACGCGGTCTTGCGCCTGCTGATCAGGCTCCTCGGCCAACCCCGTGAGCTCCGCGGCGAAGCCAAACTCCAAGATCGTGCGCGCATTGGATTGTTGCAGCAAATGGGGCACTGCCGACAAACCCGACGCAGCGGTATCGGCAACGCTACTTGGCGAGTCGGTCACCAATGCGGTGAGGCTGCGAAAACGCGCCTGCAAAGCGCAGTAGGCGGCGCTGGAGTTGGCCGCATCGAACGGTTGATAGCCCGCTTGATCGGCCGAGCGCTCCAGCTCCAGCCAGACCGTGCCGACCGGGTTGCGCCAATAGACGTAGTCTTCAGGAAACGGCAGCCACGGCTGGGTCTGCAACGTGGTGAAATGCAGCAGCCGGGACCGGCCTGGGGTGTATTCACTATCACGCGCGTTCCAGGCGGCATCCAGCTCACCCCACAACCCCGGCACGGCCAGCGCATTGGCCTCGAGCTGTTTGCGGCGCAGGCTACGTGCACCCTGCAAGGTCCAGACACGGATCATGCGCGCGCAGTCGATCAACATCACCGAGGTATCCCGCGGCTGGGTGGAGAGAAACCCATGTCTCTGCATCGCGGTATCGAAGAGCTCGGCGGGATCCGCCAGATAGATCTGATCGGTGTCGTTATAGATTGCCCGCCCCGCGCCCCCTGCAAGCTCCGGTATCGCGAAGCGATAGGCGGTAAAGCCGGTGAGCCACCAGCGGCGATCGAAACCGGGCAGATCCTTTAGCAGATAAATCTCGTAGCGGCGCGAGGGATCTCTCACCTTGGCAATTGACCAAGCAAATATCCGCTCGGCGCGGAACTGCGCCGCCTCGGTTCCAACAAAGATACGGACTGCAGGCTTGCCGCTGTCCGCGGAGTCCCGCGTGGCCGGGAAAAGGATACGCTCCAGCTCCGGCTTGCGGTCACGGCTCCTGGCCGGATCCTGCTTCGTAAAACCTGCGAGCAAGCGTTTAATCAAGAATGCCATGGGTTGGCTCCGCCAGGCAGCAAAATCCGAAGATTACGCTCGGCTATCACCGTGTAGTGATCGTATTGGGTTTGATCGGCTTGTGCACCACACAATGTTACCAAATGCGGCCGGAAGTATTATCACGCGGATTTGGCATGGTACGGCACTGACCCACAGCCGGCCGGTGCGTATTATCAGGGGTGTCAACGTGGCTATAATGGGCGCGGATAACTACTCACCCCTCGTCATCCTGCGCGCAGCGAAGCGGAGTCGCAGGATCCAGCGACCAGATTCTGCGACTCCGCCTGACGGCTCCGCGCAGAATGACAGTACGGAAAAGGTATCCTGCGCGGAAGGGGGTGAGTAGTTACAGGCACGGCAGACATTCAGAGGAATCGCATGGCGCAAATACCCGATCGCTATCGGCGCGCCGCCATTATCGGCGGCACGGCCTGGCTGCCCTCGAAGCCGCGCGTGCGTGTCCGGCGTAGGCTGCTGTGGTCGCTGCAGCGAAGCCAGGCGCGCAAGGCCAACGTGGTAATCGTTGTCCATCCCAAGAGTGGTGGTACTTGGCTGCGGGTCATGCTCTTTCGCCTGTTTCAGCGCAAGTACGACCTGCCGGCGCGGCGGGTTATGAAGACCGACGAGCTCCAGCGCTATAACCAAGCGCTGCCCAGATTCGTAGTCAGTAATGGCCACTACAGCTACGAGGCGGCCGTGCGCGAGGTATTGACCCGGGAGTTTTCCGATGACAAACGACTAATCTTGCTCGCCCGCAACCCTTGCGATATCGCCGTCTCCTGGTATCTCCAGTTCACGCGCCGGATCTCCCCGGCTAAGCGTGAGCTCATTCTGCACGAGCTGCGCCAGCCTATCGACTTTAAGACAATCTCCAGATGGGAGTTCGTGATGCACCCCGAACTCGGGCTACCTGGTTTAATCGATTACCACAACCAATGGGCAGAATTCTTCGCCGGCCGTGACAATGCGCTCATCGTGCGCTATGAGGATCTACGCGCGCAGACTCGCGCCACCCTGCAACGGATCACCGCAAGCCTTGGTGAGCTATTCAGCAGCGAGGAGCTGGACGAGGCGGTCGAGTTCGCCTCCTTCGACAATCTGCGCCGGCTCGAAGAAGCTAATTACTTTCATAACGCCGGCCTGCGGTTGCAGAATCGCAATGATCCAAGCCGCTATAAGGTTCGCCGGGGCAAAGTGGGTGGCTTTCGCGATGACTTCGAGCCGGCGCAGGCCGAAGCCATGGCGGCCATGGTGCGGGAGCGTTTGAACCCGATCTTGGGCTACAGCGGACCTGACACCCTGGGTATGGCAGCCGGCAGCCAACGGGCCTAGCGCGCCAAGTCACTGTGTGTAGGGGGTTACAGGCGCGAACCCGCTATGACTGTGTTTGCAGACGGCGAACGCCAATGGATTCGCCTGTGATCATGGCGCGAGCCCCGTGGTCGCCAATTGCAGTTGTGGTTCGATCTTGGCGAGCTGCAGGTAGTCATTGTCGTTATGGAGCAGCAGCAGCTTGTGTTCGATGGCGATACGCGCAATCAAGCAATCTATCGTGGAGCGGATGGTGATGCCCTGCTGGCGGCAGCGAACGTATAAATGCGCGGCCTCGACATAACTTCGCACGAGATCCGTCGGGTGATAGAACCGCTGGGTTCCGAGATAATCACGCAAGCGCCTAAAATCGTGTTCGCTGCTGGCACCCTGGAGCACTTCTTGATAGATCACGCTGGTGATTCCGTAAGGCAGGCGCCGATCAAGCAATGCGCGCAGCATTTTGGCGGGACCGGTATCGCGTTGGCGAAAGAGATCGATCCATACTGAGGTATCAATCAGGTACATCGTTGTCCTGGTCTTGTCGCAACCGCTTGTGGTTGTAATCAGGATCAATTCGCACCTTGCCCACCAGCTCCAGAACTTCCTTGCGCTGATGATTCTCCACAAACTCCTTGAGCGCGAGGTGCACCAGTTCCCGCTTGCTCCGAGCCTTGGACAGACGCAACGCCTGTGCGATTAGGTCATCATCCAACACGATATTGGTGCGCATCGCTTGAAGCTCCTCTTACACCGGAGAAGTGTATATTATGGTGTATTAGTTTACGTAATCAAGCCGAGCCTGACCCAGCTCTGCTCAGGGCGCACGGCCGACTTCTTTGCGGCTCGCAAGGGCAAGGGTGACCGACAGGCCTTCCGCCGGCTCATGGCCCGCGAGGGCGGGCAGCCGCCGCTGGCCGGCGACGAGCTTGCGAACGGCGAGTGTTAATGTGAGCCCATGTACGCCCTTGATTGCGAAACAAGGGCTCTCCGTTTGCGTGCCATTACGCCCGGCTAAAATCCATTAGCTACCTTCGTGCCCATGTCCGGCGGGCATAGGACTTCCTGGTAGCGCCGCGCCGAGCGCTCGACGGAAAACTCATTGGCGCGCGCCTTGAGTCGGTCGCGATCGGGCGGATGCGCCAGCGTCTCTAAAATGGCCGCGGCCATGGCTGGCACATCGCCTATGCGCACCAGCTTGCCGTAAGCTCCATGGTCCAGAATTTCCGCCGCGCCGCCTGGCGCATCGGTCGCCACCACAGGGCAGCCGCTTGCCAGCGCTTCGATCAGCACGCCAGGCAAGCCTTCCCAATGCGAGGACAGCACCAAAATGCCCGCTCCGGCCATATAGGCGATAGGATTATCCACCCAGCCGGGCATGGCCACGGCATCTGCGATCCCCAGCTCTGCGCTCAGCCGCTGCAAGGCTGAGCGCTCGGGTCCCTCGCCCAGTACCATCAGCCACGCAGGCCGTGTCTCCCGCACGCGGGCGAAAGCCCGTAGCAGCGTCGCGAAGCCTTTGTGCTCAACCAGTCTGCCGACACCAAGGACCACCGGCGGAGCACCGGGGACAAACCAGGGATGTTGAGGGCGCGAGCGCGCTTGCTCCAATAATGCGGGGGTAACTGTTGGATTGGG
>JAKDMK010000650.1 GCA_030452365.1 Nitrococcus sp. | reverse complement strand
GCTTCGCTCAACGCACCCTACTATGGCTTCTGCTCGCCGTGATGCTGACTGCCTGCGATCAGCCGCCGTTCGCCGATCAGCCCAAGTACGAACCCTACGAGGCGGCTTGGGACTGGCCCGATGACCAGTCCGCGCTGCAGCCGGTACCCGGCACCGTGTCCCGGGACGCCATGCTGGGCCCGATCGCGCAGACCCTGCCGGTGCCGCTTACCCAGGAGCTCCTGGCGCGCGGACAGCAGCGCTACCGCATCTATTGTACCCCCTGTCACGGCCAGGTCGGCTACGGCAATGGCCTGGTGGTGCAGCACGGTTTCCCCGCACCGCCGTCGTACCACACCGAACGGCTGCGCAATGCATCGCTGCGTCATTTCTATGACGTCATCAGCGACGGCTACGGGGTGATGTACTCCTACGCCGCGCGGGTGGCGCCGGGCGACCGCTGGGCCATCGCCGCCTACATTCGCGCATTGCAGCTCTCGCAGCATGCCCCGGTGCGCATTCTCACGCCGCAGCAACGAGCGAAGCTGGAGGACCGGCAATGATTCGCCTCGCTCTGCTGTTCGTCGTGGGCCTCGCCGCGCTGGGCGTTTGTATATTCGGGGCCATCGTCGAGTGGCCGGCGTTCCTGCGTAGCTGGCTCGCCGCGACGCTCTTTTGGGGCGTCGTGCCGCTCACCGGCATTGCGGTGCTGATGGTGCACGGGCTGACCGGCGGCGCCTGGGGCGAGCACAGCCGCCCGGTGTGGCGGGCACTCGCCGCCACCATGCCGCTGTTCGTGCTCGCCATGGTGCCATTACTGTTCGGCCTGGACGAACTATTCGTTTGGACTCAGCCGAAGGAGGAACTACCCGAGGTCGTGCAGCATAAGCTCTTGTACCTCAACGTGCCGTTCTTTCAGGCCCGCAGCGGGCTCTACTTTGTGGTGTGGCTGGCGCTGGCCGGATTGCTGGGCGCTTGGCACGAGCGGCGCGCCCGCATCGTCTACGGACCGGGGCTGGTGCTGTGGGTTTTCACCATCTCCTTCTTCAGCATCGACTGGATCATGTCGCTGGAGCCCAAGTTCTACTCCGACGTGTTCGGGTTGATTATCGCCACCGGTGCCGCCAGCGCCGGCTTCGCCTTCGGCCTGCTGCTGAGCGTGCGCGACGCCGGTGAGAGCGTTCGCCTGGATCTCGCCAACATCTGGCTGACCCTGCTGCTGGGCTGGGCATTCATGTGCTTCGCCCAGATGATCATCATCTGGCAGGGCAATATCCCGCACGAAATCGAGTGGTACGTGCACCGCCACCGCGATCTCTGGCGGCTACTGGTCTGGATCGCTTTCGTGCTGTTTTTGGCGCTGCCGTTCGGGGTGTTGCTCTCGACCGCGGCCAAGCGGCGCGCCGGCTGGCTCATCGCCGCGGCGCTGACGTGCCTGTGCGGCCATGTGGCTTACGTGTATTGGCTGATCATGCCCTCATACGAGAGCTGGCTTCCGGCCCAGTACTGGCTCGGCCCGGCGGCGCTAATCGGGCTCGGTGCGGCGTTCATCGCCATGGCGCAATGGCGGCTGGCAA
>JAKDMK010000649.1 GCA_030452365.1 Nitrococcus sp. | reverse complement strand
TGCGTTGCTCGTCGTTCATTTGGAACAACCAAACTTCTCTCCTCGCGCCTTGCCTCACCAGCTATTGGGCAGCAACGCGACGCCGTGGGCGGATGTCAACAGGCCCTGATTCCAACCACCCATCGAGCTTGTCGTGAACCGCATCGATACCCCGATGCCGAGATGCGGAGAAGAGCTGTACGCTGGTACCGGGGTAATCCCCAGTCAGCCGATCCGCTGTGCATCGCAACGTCTTTAGCGCGGGTCCCTGCTTGAGCTTGTCGGCCTTGGTCAACAGCACGTGCACGGGTAGATCGGCCTCGGCACAGCATGCGAGCATCTGCTGGTCGAGCACGGTCAACGGATGGCGGACATCCATGATCAGCATCAGCCCGCGCAGGGATTGTCGCCGCTGCACGTACGCTGGCAATGTCCGCTGCCAGTGGGCGCGGATCGCCTGCGGCAGCTTGGCAAAGCCATAGCCCGGCAGGTCGATCAGATAACGATTGTCGTGCACGGGGAAGACATTGATCTGTTGTGTGCGGCCGGGGGTCTTGCTGGTGCGCGCCAGAGCCTTCTGCGTGGTGATGGCATTGATGGCGCTGGACTTACCGGCATTTGAACGCCCCGCAAAGGCGACCTCACGGCCGGTATCCGGCGGCAGCTGGCGCAGATCCGGCGCGCCGAGCAGGAATCGGGCCTTACGGTAGACTGGGTTCATGGGCTTTGATCGCTGCGCCGCAGGCGTATCGGTGGGCTGGCCAGCGGATTTTCGCGGATATCGCCGGCAGCGTCCACAGTTGGAAAATTGACCGCCCCGGCGGCCGCTGATATAAACTCCAACGACTTTACCATCGGCTGAGTGGCTGAGCCGCATTCTTAAATACTGGCACCTGATTATGTATCTCCCTTAGCAGGCTCCCCGCTGTCGCGCTCATGTCGGCAACTCCTTGCAATTGAGGCGCCATGCATACGCGGACGGGAATACGTACATGCATCAGGTAGAATCAAGCGCGTCCCGAACCAGGAGCACGCGGCATGTTGATGAGGCATTTGATTACATTCCTCGCCCTGGCGCCGCTGAGCGTAGCGCTAATGGCCTTCGAGGGGGGGCATCCACAGGCGGGCAAACAAAAGGCTGCTATCTGCGCGGGCTGCCATGGGGCCGATGGCAACAGCCCCTCCGGCCAGTTTCCCAAACTTGCCGGGCAGCACGCAAGCTATCTCTACGAACAGCTGCGCCTTTTCAAGGGCGGTCAGCGCAAGAGCCCGATCATGCAAGCGCAGGCCGCTAATCTAAGCGATCAGGACATGAAAGACCTGGCGGCCTATTTCTCCTCGCAGAGTATGCAGGTGGGTTCGGCCAGCAGAGTGCTTGCCGAGCGCGGTGAACGCTTGTTCCGTGGCGGTGTCCCGGCCAAGGGCGTTCCGGCGTGCACCGGCTGCCACGGGCCGGCTGGCCTGGGCAATCCACCCGCCAAGTATCCGCGGATCAGTGGCCAAAACGCGTCGTATCTTGCCGAAGAGCTGCGCGCGTACCGCGCCGGCAAACGCGGTAATTATCCATTGGGTGGGAC
>JAKDMK010000648.1 GCA_030452365.1 Nitrococcus sp. | reverse complement strand
GGCAACTGGATCGGCTCACGAGTGGAAACGTGCATCAGGGTGTGGCGATCCGTTTCAGCGGGCAGCCGCCGCGGAGCGAGGCCGATTTGGACGCCCTGCTGAGCGGGCTCGATCAGGTTCCTTTGCTATTGGTGCTCGACCAAGTGCAGGATCCCCATAATTTAGGGGCTTGCCTGCGCACGGCTAACGCGGCCGGCGTGCAGGCTCTGATCACCCCGCGTGATCGCGCGGTCGGTTTGACGCCGGCGGTGCACAAGGTGGCAGCGGGGGCCGTGCAACACGTCCCTCTATTCCAGGTAACCAATTTGGCGCGCACTCTGCGCAAGCTACGCGAGGCGGGTATGTGGTTGCTCGGCATGGCCGAGCAGGCCGAGATTACCCTCTACGAGGCGGACCTCAGCGGTCCCCTGGTCTTGGTCATGGGCGCGGAGGGCACCGGTCTGCGCCGGCTCACGCGCGAGTGCTGCGATAGGCTGGTGCGAATCCCCATGCTGGGCGCGGTCGGCAGACTCAACGTCTCGGTCGCCACCGGGGTTGTCCTCTATGAGGTCATGCGCCAGCGCACGCAAGGCTTTACCATTTTCCCGGCGCGGGAGTAAACTCTGCCGCTTCGCACGCGTAGTTATGGGTTTGTTCGCGCCTGCGAGCAGCGGCTCTCCTTGCCGATCGCCCCCGTGCGGGAGGCTTTTCTGACCATGCAGTGGTCTGATCATCCGAAAGGAGTCAATATGCGACATTATGAAATCGTTTTCCTAGTCCACCCGGATCAGAGCGATCAGGTCGCGGCCATGATCGAGCGCTATCGGAGCCTAATCGAGGGCAACGGTGGCAAGATTCACCGTTTGGAAGATTGGGGTCGCCGTCAGCTCGCCTACCCAATCAGGAAGCTGATCAAAGCCCATTACATACTTATGAACGTGGAGTGTCAGCCCCCAGACATGGAAGAGCTTGTCTCTATGTTCCGCTTCAACGATGCGGTGATCCGCCATATGGTTTTGTCCCGGCAAGAGGCGATCAGCGAACCCTCGCTGTTGGCGAGGAGCCAGGACGAGGAGAAGGGAGCTCGTGCCGAGCGTGCGGATAAGCAGACTCGATATGACAAGCCCGTTGATGCCGAGACGGAAAGCGAGCAGGAGGAGCCCGCCGCAGTCTGATAGGGATCTGCCGGGTCTGCTATCGGACTTGGGCTGAGCATGTCGTCGGTGCGCGTCGATAGCAGCGTCAATGTGGTGACGTTGGCCGGAACCTTGGTGGCACCGGCGTGGGTTCGCTACTCACCAGCAGGCATTCCGATCGCCCGTTTCCTCCTGGAGCATGTTTCCGAGCAGAGCGAGGCAGACGTATCTCGGCCAACGCGCTTTCGCATCGGCGTGCGGGCCTCGGGTCGGCCTTTGGCCGAATCAATGCAGGGGGTGCCACCTGGCGCTTGCTTACGAGTAGTCGGCTTTCTGATCCGATCCCGGCAACGAAGCGGTGACTACCCATTGATCATCAGTGCCAGCGAGGTCGAGCGGCTGGCGGTATAGGGCAACCAACAAAGGTACAGGCTATGGCCCGGTT
>JAKDMK010000198.1 GCA_030452365.1 Nitrococcus sp. | reverse complement strand
GAGATTGTGTATGGGGCACACGGAACGTTGGATCATGGCATAGGTGCCGGAGAAGCGAATTCCAGCACGTTGCTAGCGCTCTGCGAGGAGTACAAATATGGCTATGACCATCCATGTGGACATCGTTAGCAGTGAAACGGCCATTTTCTCCGGTCAGGCGGTAATGGTGTTCGCCCCGGCGGCGATGGGAGAGGTTGGAATCACGCCGCGGCATGCTCCGCTGATCACGACGCTGCGGCCGGGCGAGGTCCGAGTGCAGCCCACCGAGGGCCAGGAGGAAGCCTTTTATATCTCGGGCGGTATCCTCGAGGTTCAGCCGCACGTCGTGACCGTGCTTTCCGATAGCGCGCTGCGTGCCCATGATGTGGATGAGGCGGCTGCGCTTGCGGCCAAGGAACGCGCCGAGCAGGCGATGCAGGACCGCCAGTCGCAGATTGACTACGCGCGCGCCCAGGCGGAGCTTGCGCAGGCCGTGGCGCAGTTGCGCACCGTGGAGCGGTTGCGCCGCCGCCGCGGCGCGTAGGGTCGCGCGGTATCGGCGCCACAATGAACTGTCGGATCGACATGATGCGGCTGACCCGCCTGAGGCAAATTCGCTAAGCCGGTGTTGAAGCGGCGCAGGGCGAAGGGAGGATCGCCAAGCAATGCTTAGTGTGGTCGTACTCGCCGCCGGGCAAGGAACCCGGATGCACTCGATCCTGCCCAAGGTACTGCATCCAATTGGCGGGCGAGCTATGCTCGGTCACGTGCTCGATGCGGCCCGAGCGCTGCACCCCGATGCCCTATACGTGGTCCATGGTCACGACGGAGCGCGGCTGCGCGCGGCGTTGCCGGAGCCGGACATTCGTTGGGTAGAGCAGGCGACGCCGCTCGGAACGGGCCATGCGCTGCAACAGGCGCTGCCCGCGATTGCCGATGAGCACCACATCCTCGTACTCTGTGGCGATGTGCCGCTGGTTCGCATGCAGACATTGCAAAGGCTTAGGCAAACTGCCGGCGAAAACGTAGGCTTGCTCTCGGTGGTGCTCGCCGATCCTAGCGGCTATGGCCGAATCGTGCGGGATGCATCCGGTCAGGTAGAGGCGATCGTCGAGGAACGCGATGCCAGCGCGGCGCAGCGCGCCATTCAGGAGGTGAACACCGGTATCCTCTGCCTGCCCGCCGCGGGGGTACGTGGCTGGCTTAATGAGGTGCGGCGCAATAACGCCCAAGGCGAGCATTATCTCACAGATGTCATTGCCCTCGCCCGAGAGCATGGTGTCGCCGTATGTCCTCTAGTGACGAGCGATCCGATCGAGGTGCAGGGAGTCAATGATCGCGCGCAGCTGGCCTTGGTCGAACGGGCACACCAGCAGCGTGAAGCACATCGTCTGATGCGCGCGGGGGTCAGCCTTATGGATCCGGCACGCTTTGATGTCCGCGGGCGGCTCGTCTGCGGCATCGATGTGACGATCGACGTCAACTGTATTTTCAAGGGCGAGGTTGAGATCGCCGATGGCGTTTCAATCGGACCGAATTGCTGCATTCGCGACAGCCGGATCGGTGCGAACGCGCGCATCGCCTCTCATTGCGACATCGAGGGCGCGATTATCGAGGCCGAGAGCCAAGTAGGTCCCTTTGCGCGCCTGCGCCCGGGTACCCGGATGGCAGCTGGCGCCAAGATAGGTAATTTCGTTGAAACCAAGAATGCGGCCATCGGTATCGGCTCCAAGGTCAACCACCTCTCCTATATCGGTGATACCGAACTCGGTTCGGGTGTCAACGTGGGTGCCGGTACTATTACCTGCAACTACGATGGGGCGAATAAGCATCGTACCGTGATCGAAGATGATGCGTTTATCGGCTCCGGCACGCAGTTGGTTGCGCCGGTGCGGATCGGTCGCGGTGCAACCATCGGCGCTGGTTCTACGATCCGTCGCGATGCGCCCGCGGATGAGCTCACCCTCTCGGGTACGTTGCAGAAGACCTTAGCCGGCTGGCGGCGACCCAAGAAGAAGCCAAAGCCAGAGGGCTGATAGACGGATATAAACCATTGCAGCACATAGTTCGGGCTGACAAAGCTATTGCAAACATCGGTATGTGAGCCAGGGGCGGTTTATCAAGGGGGGGCAAACGTCATGTGTGGAATAGTGGGTGTAGTGGCCGAACGCGACGCCGTGGCTATTCTGCTCGAGGGACTGAAGCGGCTCGAATATCGCGGCTACGATTCCGCCGGCATCGCGGTGCTCGATGGGGCGAATCGCTTGCAACGCCATCGCACGATCGGCAAGGTGGCCGCCTTGGTGGCTGCCCAGGCCGCCGACCCGTTGTGTGGGCACACGGGGATCGCCCATACCCGCTGGGCCACCCACGGCGCGCCTACCGAGTTCAACGCGCATCCGCATATCGCTCGCGACGAGATCGCCGTTGTCCACAACGGCATAATCGAGAATCACGAGGACTTGCGGCGCGAACTGCGCACGCGTGGCTACGAATTCCACTCGCAGACCGACAGCGAAGTCATCGTCAACGAGATTCATTTACAGATGGCAGCCACGGGCGATCTGCGCCGCGCCGTTGCCCGCGCGGTGAGTCGTCTTGACGGCGCCTATGCTTTGGGGGTCATTAGCTCTAAGGCTCCCGGTCGTTTGATCGCGGCCCGCAAGGGCAGCCCACTCGTTATCGGGGTAGGCATCGGGGAAAATTTCATTGCCTCCGACATCGCGGCCCTGCTGCCAGTGACGCAGCGATTCATCTTGCTCGAGGATGGGGATATCGCGGAGCTCTTTTGTGAGCGGATTGTGATTAGCGATCACGATGGACAAACGGTCGACCGGGCCATACAGACTTCGCAGCTCAGTGCCCATGCGGTCGATCGCGGCGCCTACCGGCATTTCATGCTTAAGGAGATCCATGAGCAGCCGCGCGCGGTTGGTGAAACGCTGGAAGGATCGCTCTCCGATGGCCGGGTGCTGGAGGCGGCTTTTGGGCCCGAGGCGGGGGCCATCCTCGATCGGGTCGAGCGCGTACAGATTGTTGCCTGTGGTACCAGCTATCATGCCGGGCTTGTTGCCCGCTACTGGTGCGAGAGCCATGCGGGTGTGGCTTGCGATGTGGAGGTGGCAAGTGAATTCCGCTATCGCACGCACGTGTTGGCGCCCGGGACGCTGTTTGTCACCGTCTCGCAATCCGGCGAGACAGCGGATACGCTATCGGCGTTGCGGGAGGCCCGGAACAAGGGCTATTTGGCCACGCTCGCCATCTGCAACGTGCCGCAGAGCTCGCTCGTGCGCGAATCCGATCTGGTGTTGATGACGCGGGCGGGTCCGGAGATCGGGGTCGCTTCCACCAAGGCGTTCACCACGCAGTTAACGGCTCTGCTGCTCCTGACTATCGCAATCGGCCGCCGTCATAAGCTTACGGTGGAGCGTGAGGCCGCTTTCGTTCAGGCCCTGCGGCGCCTGCCGCGGCAGCTTGAGGCGGCGCTTGCCCTGGAGCCGTCAATCGAAGCGCTGGCGGAGGAGTTCGTGGACAAACGCCATAGCCTTTTCCTCGGCCGCGGCGCCCAATACCCCATCGCCATGGAGGGGGCGCTCAAGCTCAAGGAGATCTCCTACATCCATGCGGAGGCGTATCCGGCCGGTGAGCTCAAGCACGGACCGCTGGCGCTGGTGGACGGTGAAATGCCGGTGGTGACCGTCGCCCCCAATGACGAGCTGATCGAGAAGCTAAAGAGCAATCTCCAGGAGGTCAGGGCTCGTAACGGACGGCTCTACGTCTTCGCGGACGCGGCTACCACGATCGCCACAGAGGACGGCTGCGTTGTGCAAACCGTGCCGGCCACCGATGAGATCACCGCGCCGATCGTCTACACCATACCGCTGCAGCTACTGGCCTATCATGTAGCGGTACTCAAGGGCACGGACGTCGATCAGCCGCGCAATCTCGCAAAGTCGGTTACAGTGGAATAGAATTCCGGGCTCAGACGTCAATGTTCTTGTATCCCGCCTCTCGCTGGCTCCTTATCGCTAGCACAAAAACCGTGTCAATTGCGGACACATAACGGTAGAGGGCAATATAGCCTCGCGATTGCCGACCGATGACCAGTTCGCGCAACTCACCATGCGCCAGTTGGCCCATCAACGGATTATGTCCCAGCACCGAGATACCCTTTAGGATCTCTTCGATGCGCGCCGGCGCATCGGCCACCTCGTAGTGCGACAGATGATCCAGTACGCGATCAAAATCCTCAGCCACCGCCGGCGCGAGCTCGATCCGCGTCATCGCGGCAATGGCTCAGCGGGCAAGTTTTCGAGGAGCCGCGCGTAGGGGCTTTTTTCCAGCGATCCGATCTTCCAGGTAGGCGCGCATCTCCGACCATGGAATCGTCTTACCTGATGTAAGGATCTCCGCATACCGCTGTTCGGCGGTATCGTAGAAATCATTACGCCGCTCTTCAGCACCCACGCGTTCTTCTATGGCAGCGAGGATGAACGCATGAGAGCTCATGCCGGCATGCTCCGCAGCACGTGCAACACGGTCTTTCAGGTCTTCGGGCAAGCGGATGGTCGTTGTTGGCACGGCGCAGTCTCTTAGGGGGTGATCTTTGAGCCAGATTTTAGCACAGTTGTGCTACACGCCGTTACACTGAGGTACCGTTGGCGCCGGTCGCACCTTGCGCAGGCGCGTTTCGGCACTCGCTTCGCGCGCCGTCTCGACGACTGCCTCGGCCATGGCGTGGTTCGTGCCATAGGTGCTGTAGTAGATCACGGCGAGTCGAACGTTGCTCATCGTGTCCACCTCCTCTGGTTGAAGTTTTAGCCAACCTAGCATTGTTCCCGCGCCATCGCGAGTCATTGTGGCGTCACCACCATCAAACTCGAGCGCATCGCGCCCGGCCAGCAGAAATAGGCGGTGAAGTGCTGGAGCTTTTTACATTTACATCCCGGATCATGCGGCTGTGCAGAGATGCCTCGGGGCCGCCACACAGCCGCTCGTAATCACGGATTACATCCTGTGCGAGACACTGACACTGCTCCGTTATCGCCTCGGTTGGAAGACCGCGCATGTTTTCGGGACAAGTGTTCTCGGCGGCGATATCGGCGTGTTGAGCAACGTTACTCGGCTGGACCGGGAAGCGGCATGGCAGATCTTCACCCGCTACCGCGACAAGTCCTTCAGTTTCACGGATTGTACGTCGTTCGCTCACATGGAACGCCTTAAGATTGACGCGGCGGTTGCGCTCGATCACGACTTCCGAGGCTACGGCCTG
>JAKDMK010000197.1 GCA_030452365.1 Nitrococcus sp. | reverse complement strand
GGCCGTCTTGGCGGCCGGTGATCGCGTGCTCGGCGCCCGCCACCTGCTCGATGTATGTGCGCATCTTGCCGGAACCGCCCGGCTCGAAATCGCCGAAGCACCGTGTTGCACGCTGGATCTGGACGGACCGGACCTCGTCGACGTACGCGGCCAGCAGCAGGCCAAGCGTTGTCTTGAGATCGCGGCCGTCGGCGCGCACAGTTTGCTGCTGATCGGCCCACCCGGGACGGGTAAGAGCATGCTCGCGAGACGCCTGCCCGGCTTGCTGCCGCCTATGTCGAAGCAGGAAAGCCTAGAGACGGCGGCCGTGCTGTCAGTGGCCGACGACGGATTCCGCCCCGAACACTGGGCTCGGCGGCCGTTTCGAGCGCCCCATCACAGCGCATCCAATGTGGCGCTCACCGGTGGCGGGGCGCGGCCACGTCCGGGCGAGATCTCTCTTGCGCACAACGGAGTGCTCTTCCTCGATGAGCTGCCCGAGTTTAGCCGCGCGGCCTTGGAAGCTCTGCGCGAGCCCAGCGAGACTGGGCGGGTGGTTATCTCCCGCGCCGCGGCCAAGGCGGAGTACCCGGCCAACTTCCAGCTCGTAGCCGCCATGAACCCATGCCCATGCGGCTATCTGGGCGATACGGTAACGGCCTGCCGCTGCACTGCAGACCAGATCGCGCGCTATCGCGGCCGACTCAGCGGGCCCCTGATCGATCGCATCGACATGTACGTTACAGTCCCCCGGCTGACCCCCGGCGAAATGCGCGGCAGCCCGACGGGCGAATGCAGCGCCGTGGTCCGCGAGCGAGTCGCCACCGCGTGCCGACTGCAACATGAGCGCGATGGCAAATCGGCCGCTCGGCTTACCCCGAGCGAGACAGAGGCGGCCTGCCCGCTTGGCGAGCCAGAGGCAGGGCTGCTGCATCAAGCCATGGAGCGGCTGAACTTTTCGGCGCGGGCCTATCATCGCTGTCTTCGGCTTGCACGCAGCATCGCGGACCTCGACGGCGCAGAAACCATACGCGGCAATCACCTGGCTGAAGCGATCGGCTATCGGCGCTGGTCGCAAAATCCCCCGTAACAGCAAGTTCGGGAAACGCTGATCTATTCCCCGCGCCGGCGCAAGCAGGACTCATATCGTAACCGTCATCCCGGCGCAGGCCGGGATCCATCTTAGTCTCCCTGGTACGCACACCTTCCCTGGTGTGCGCGCCCTTTGAGCCGGCCTTCGCCGCAAAGACGGGACACAATCCCAATCGCAACCGTCATCCCGGCGCAGGCCGGGGTCCATCTGACGTTGCGCCGTCCGCCCACCTTGACTCAACTACCGCTAGAGCCATCGGCGCTTGTGCTGCCGGTAACCGGCATCGGGCGGCATTGATCAGTGCCGTTGGGCCGGCGCCACGCTGAAACACACTCATGCCAAAACAATCAAACGAGCAACAGTGCGGGTAATGCCAAGAGCCAATCCATCCAAGCGTCTACTTGAAATGCTCGTCATCCTAGTCATGTTGGTCATCCCGGTCATCGGGCCGGTGATGCCGAAAGCGAAAGCATTTCGGTCCCTCGCACGGATTGGTAGTGAACGCTTCAATCCCCTCGATAGCGGATACCCAACGCCCGTGGCGGTCATCCCCCAACGCTACGATCCGGGCAATTTGATCCTCTGGGTCCAATAGACCACCGTCGACCTTATAAGCAACGAGTAGATCGTCGGGTTGACCGTTGTTTGCCTTGTGGTCCGACCGGCGCGCGATGACCTCGCCCAACGAGAAAACGGCCTTGTAGTTATCGGTGCCCGTGACCACAACAATTAGGCCGTACACCTTGGGGTTGAAACGCGGGTCGTTCGGATCGGTGATGATCCCGTGGCGCTTCAGCAACGCCCATAGAGGGACACCCTCAAACGGCCTCGGGTCGAACTCGTCGGTGCCAGGCTCAATTACGGTTTCCTGGATGGGGAAGTGTTGCAGCGCCGATAGGCCATAGGTGCGAGGATGTCGCACCCAGCCGGTGAGGATGAATTCCTCGGAAGGCGTACCAAATTCGGCGGTCCCGATGACACGCGAGAGCGGTGTGACCGAAAGTACCAGCAGCTTGTCAAGCTTCGACACATCACCGAAGCCTAAGCTGCCGAGCCAGTTCTGTTGTTGGCCAAAGCCAGGGTCGATTGCCCCAAACGAGTACACCACGCGGGACCCATCGTCGAAGACCGCGACGACATAGTAGCGTAGAAAAGTGTTTTTCTGCGCGCCGGTATCAACGAACCCCCCCCCTCCATCCGCGCGCGCCAAGAAATCGAAGAGCTCCGCGTCGGTGATGTGTGTGTCGTCCGCGGTGAGTTCGGTGTTAGCAAAGGGGCCAGGATTTTCGACCAGTCCGATTAAGTCGAACCCCGTGTGGTGCTTGGCCAACGCCACGGTGGTGAGCGAGCAAAGAACGAAGGTGAGAGTCAGGCCGAGCGCATAGACCCTGGCGCCTTGAAAAATGATGGGAGTCATTACATTCTCCTTATGGGTAACCTTTTCACGAAAGGTCATGTGCCGCGCGTGCCGGGCCCGGTTATATCCATGCCGCTCGAAAGAGAGACGGGCAGGGATCGAGGAGGTTTCTTCCCTGCCCCAATTGCGATGGATATTGTTGACGCGTATCCCCGCGCTCTTATTGACTGCCGAGCTTACGGAACGGTCTGCGCGAAAGGGGCCCTCTCCCGCTCAGGTCTTCGGCCAACGCCCGAAGCATTCCGCAATGTCGCTCGCCCGGGTAAGCGAGCCTGCCATGATCGGATGTGCTGTGGGTGCGACATCCATGCGTTATGTTTTAATAACCATAACGATGCTATGTTGGGTATCAAATAACGATATGTCAACCCCCCTGGATCGCATCGCACGGCTAGGACCGCGCGCGGCTACGCGCCGGACAGGAGCAATCGGCGCTTAGGCGCCGTCCCACCGATAGCGGTATCGTCGGACTCGCCCCTTGACGGACATATCATTAATGATACTATGTCCAAGTAGCTTCGACCGCGGACATTCTGGCGAGGATGCGGCACAGCCCGAAGGGCATCCGCTTCAATGAACTTTGCAAAGTCTGCGATCATTACTTCGGCAAGCCCAGAAAACGCGGCACCAGCCATCGGGTGTACAGAACACCTTGGGCGGGTGATCCGAGAGTGAATATTCAAAGCTCCGGCGGTAAGGCGAAAGCCTACCAGGTTCGCCAAGTTCTATTGGCTGTGGAGCGACTGGAGCAAAGTCATGACTGAGGAAGTAGACCGATACACATATCGAATAACTTGGTCTGAGGAGGATTCGGAGTTCGTAGGCCTTTGTGCCGAACTACCAAGTCTCAGTTGGCTGGAAAAGTCTCCCGAGAAGGCGCTGCGCGGCATTCGCAAGCTTGCCAAGGAAACGGTCACGGATATGAAGCGAGGCATGGAGTCCGTGCCGGAGCCGATATCGACGCGTTCTTATAGCGGCAAATTTATGGTCCGGGTGCCTCCGGAGGTACACCGAATGCTGGCTATTAAAGCTGCGGAATCCGGAGTAAGCATCAATCGCCTTGTATCAAGCAAACTGTCGTAACGCGGCGTCTAACGAATAGGGTTAGATCGTGCGAGCGAAGCGAGCCACCATCTTAACGTTAGTTGGACAAACACAGTTCTGCGCGGTCGGCTCTCTATGAAATTGAGCACTCCACCCTGCACCGCTGTGCTCAGCATGCCGGGTTCGGCGTGTCGCTGAGCGCCGGACGACGGGCCTTGGGCACGGACCGATTACGGAGCCAAATTTCGAACATGCGAGAATGCTCGAAAACGCCTAGCGGCGTCCCCAGCGGGCATCTACCCCAGGTGTTGTGCGGATGAAGGTTCTGGTGATCGGCGGCGGAGTGATCGGCACGACCACTGCGTGGTGTTTGCGCCAAGATGGCCATGAGGTCACCGTTCTGGACCGAGCGAGCGCCCTTGCCGCGGAGGGGAGCTTCGCTAACGGGGGCATGCTGCACGCCAGCCTCACCGAGCCCTGGAACACCCCCGCGGCCATTCGCCAACTGATCGGCTGGATCGGGCGCGAGAACTCGCCGTTGCGGCTACACCTGTCGCAACTGCCCAATCTCGTAGGTTGGGGGATGGGCTTTCTACGCTACAGTCAGGCCCATCACCATCGGCACAGCACTCGCGTCAATACCCGGCTCGCCCGCTACAGTCAGCGCATGACGCGGCTGATCCGGGAGCGGACCGGGATCCGTTACGATGACGCGCAACGCGGAATCATCAAGATATTCCGCTCCCGGCGCGAGCTTGATGAAGCCGCGCGCTCCGCAGCCCTGACGGCGGAGCTCGATGTACGCCATGAGATCCTCAACGTGCCGGCGGCAATCGACCTTGAGCCGGCACTGGCAGGAGTTCGCAAAGAACTCGCCGGCGCGATCTATTATCCGGATGACGAGAGCGGCGATGCCTGCCTGTTTACCCGTCGCCTGGGTGAAATAGCGGAACGGCAAGGGGTCTGCTTCGAGCTGAGCACGGCGGTGCGGCGCATAGAGCTCAGGCGTGGTGCTATCCATCGCCTCTTGACCAGCAGTGGGGTGCGTCAGGCGGACTGCTATGTGCTCGCCGCGGGCGTGGATGCCCCCCTGCTCGCCAAGCCGCTTGGCATTCATCTGCCTATCCGCCCGGTGAAAGGCTATTCTGCGAGCTTGCCGATCGCCGGTTGTCCCGGGGTGCCACAGGTGCCGATCATCGACGAGCGGCACAAGGTCGTCATGACTCGGCTTGGCGAGCGGCTGCGGATCGCGGGGACCGCCGAGTTCGCCGGTTACGATTACAGCATCCGTCAACAGCGCGTACGCACCATCATCGAGCAGGCCCTGACCAATCTGCCGCAGCTTGCCCAGGCCGTGGACCGCGATTGCGCATCGAGCTGGGCCTGCCTGCGACCCCTCACAGTGGACGGGCCACCCATCTTGGGGCGCACCCCTGTGCCCAATCTGTTTCTAAACGTGGGCTCCGGCCACCTTGGTTGGACCTTCGCCGCCGGCTGCGCCCATGCGCTTGCGGATATTCTAAGCGGGCGCGAGCCCGCGCTCGATCTCGACGGGCTAACTCTCGCGCGCTATCGCCGCTGCGGCTGAGATCAAAAGAAAGAGGAAGGGGTCAGTTCTCGCATTATAACATCGGCCGTATTGGGAATATTTGCCTCATAGCACGACCGTTACGCATAGAGTTCTCCGGCGCGCTGTATCACGTGACCAGTCGCGGAGATCGGCG
>JAKDMK010000647.1 GCA_030452365.1 Nitrococcus sp. | reverse complement strand
CGTCACTTTGAGGCTCGCAACAATTCTAGGTGCACCTTAAAGACGTGCACGAAAAAATGGCAACGGTTCAATCCCAAGCGACAACTGCGTGTGGCGCCTTAGCAGGATCTGCATCAGTATAAAAGAACCCGCCGTAGCGACGGCCGCACCATTTATTCCGAATGGCGGAATCAGCAACAGATTGAGAATGACATTGAGCGCCGCCGCGCCGCCGACTCCGCGGGCAACATGGCGCTCGTTCCCCGTCATGTTGAGTAACGTAGCTGCTGGACCGGTTGCGGCATTGATGAGCTGTCCTACAGCGAGAATTGCCAGTGGCACACTGGCCGCTGCAAATGGCGTACCGAACACAATAGCAAGGATCTCTTTACCAAATATGATGAGCACGGTGGCCACTGGCAATGTGAGGAAGACGATTCCGCGGCCACTCATCGTGACAAGATTTTGCAGGCGGCTGCTGTCTCCCTTTGAATGAAGACGGGCGAAATGCGGCGCAACGGCCAAGCTGACGGCCTGCATGCCGAAGGCTACCAGCATCCCTCCTTGCACCGCCACACGGTAGCGGCCCACGTCGGCCGAGTCATTGAACATGCCCAGCATCAGAATATCCATATGTTTGTTGATCAGGGACAATCCACCGATGAGCGCCAGTGGCAAAGCGCTTCTGATCCAAACGCTTCCGTCGTACGTAGGACGTATGGCAGCAGCAGCACCCTTCGGCCGATGACGGTACAAGAGAAGCCCGCCAATCAGAAAGGCGACGGCGGCGGCGCACGCATGTAGTTCCATCGCCTCGGCCGCAGTCACATCACGCTGTGGCAACGCCAGCGCCA
Organism: Nitrococcus sp.; assembly: GCA_030452365.1. Lineage (GTDB taxonomy): Bacteria > Pseudomonadota > Gammaproteobacteria > Nitrococcales > Nitrococcaceae > Nitrococcus. The sequence continues at coordinate 733 of JAKDMK010000647.1, read as the reverse complement.
ATAACAACAGGAAAACTATGAACAAGCCTGGTCGCAGAACGTGCTCAGGCAACTGTCCCTGCACGACATGCCTCAGACCGCGCAGGGCCGCGCCTCGCAGGTTGCCGAGCGCGATCAGTGGCACCAGGAGAAACCCCCACGCCAACGTTGTAGCCTGGATGGAAGACAGCATATCCGCAAACAGCCATATAAATAAGCCGCCGATCGTCATCAGCGTCAAAGAGAAGACCCCAGTTATAGCACTTGCCCAGCGCCAGATTCCTTTCATTGCCCCCCAATTCTCTGTCGACTGGGCTTTCGCGGTTTCCCGCACGACGAGATGGGGTAGCCCGAGCTGCGCGGGGATAGCCACTACAGAGACAATGGCGAAGATGTATGCATAGATCCCGTAACCTTCAGGACCAAGGGTCCGAGCGAGAACGATAGCGAGAACCAATGCGAGTAGTGTGCTGGCGATCTTGATGAGCACGCTACCCGCGCTACCGCGCAAGATTTGACCACGAAGGCTTCCAGCTGGTCCGAGCAGCCATTCTAAGCTGTTGATAAGTAGTAGCTGCGCTGGCGGCACTGTCGCTACCTTTGGGTGAGTACAATCGTATTTATCGATGGTGGACGGCATGAAGTGCAAACGCACATTACATGGTCGCTCGCTTGACCACTACCCGCTGCTCCAACATAACTAATGCAATTTGTAAAACTGAGTCATTAATCATTCGTATCGCCTTAATAATTG
>JAKDMK010000196.1 GCA_030452365.1 Nitrococcus sp. | reverse complement strand
CACGGACGCCTCTTGTGGCGCGAAGAAGAGCGCGTATAATAGCAGTCTTGGCAATCACTGAATAAATATTACGCGGCCGCGCTTGCGCCGATCCCGATGAGTTACGGCCGTAAATATTCGTTCAGCGCTTTCCTAGCGCCCGTGCCGAACCTTCGGTGGCACGCGGGCCGGCCGAAATCCGACACGCTCCCATCGTCTAGCGGTTAGGACGCCGCCCTCTCAAGGCGGTAACCGGGGTTCAAATCCCCGTGGGAGCGCCACCAATATGTCCTTCTATTCTCCAAGCGTAGCGGTATTTGTTGGGATTCCTTCGTCACCCCAACGTACGCGGGCTATAAGCGTTTGTTTGTATTAGTGTAGTGGCGGAGAGGGAGGGATTCGAACCCCCGGAGCCCGTAGGCTCGCCCGATTTCAAGTCGGGTGCTTTCGTCCACTCAGCCACCTCTCCCAAGCAGTGCCGCGCAGCCATGGCCCTTGCGCCGAAGATAGTGCAATGCGCTTGCGGCCATGCGGTTGCTCATTTTCGTTAGCAGCCTCCGGAATTACAAGACATTGCGCCCCATCGCCAAGACCCCATCTTGATCGGTTAGTCCTTCCTTCATTTCTGTAATTGGATCTTAAGCGTTAGAGGAGCCGAGCTCGACTGGAACCAGACTTTTGTAATGGAAAGGGTTATCCGTCGTCGGCGCGCCCGCCGGCTCAGCAACCGTCGCGGGATACTCGCATGCGTGCTATATGCCCCCCTCATGCGCGGCATCATCCAAGTACTCGTGCGGCAGGGTCGTGTCCTCGTCGCTTGGCCAACCCAGTCTCGGCGCCAGTGCCGACAAGGCGACTGTGACGAGAAGATTCAGGATCAGGGCGTAGAAAGCCGCATAGGCGGAGAGTTCGAAGCCCGCGACTTGTAACGGGAAGATCGCGCCGAAATGCTGGCTTGCAACCATCCAGGTTCCCCCGGCCATGCCCACCGACCAGCCGGCAATCAACGCGCGAGAGTGCAGCTTGCGCGTGTACAGGCCTAGTACCAGCGCCGGCAGGATCTGGATGATCCAGACACCGCCTAGCAATTGCAGTTCGATCGCGAACTTGTATGGCAGCAGCAGGACGAACAAAAGCGCGCCAAGTTTCACGACCAGGGACGCCACCTTGGCGACCCGCGCTTCGTCGCGCGTGTCGCAGTCAGGGCGTAGGTACTCACGATACAGATTGCGTGCAAATAAGTTGGCAGCCGCGATTGACATGATAGCCGCGGGAACCAGCGCGCCGATCGCGATGGCCGCCATGGCAAACCCGACGAACCAGTCTGGAAACCAACGCAGAAATAGAGCCGGCACGGCGAAATTGGCGCCAAACCGCTCAAATCCGCTGGCAAATGCGGGGTCGTTCGCCACCCCGGAAGCCAGCGCCATGTAGCCGAGCAGTGCAATGAGGCCCAGCACCAGCGAATAAGCGGGCAGCAACGCCATGTTGCGTTTCAGGGTGCGCGTGCCGTTGGTACTGAGAATACCCGTGAGCGCATGCGGGTACAGGAACAATGCCAGCGCTGAACCAAGTGCCAGGGTGATATATGGCGCTACCTGCTGCGGTTGCAGCAAGAGCTTGTCTTCGGGGACCGCGGCAAAAACTTGCGCATAACCGCCGAGCTTCGCGGGAATGACGACTACCGCGGCAATCACGGTGACGTAGATCAGTATGTCCTTCACCACGGCTATAAGTGCCGGTGCGCGCAATCCGCTGTGGTAGGTGTAAGCGGCCAGTATGGCGAAAGCGACCACCAGCGGCAGATCGCCCCACCAGCCTTCACCGCCGACGCCGAGCGCCCCTATCGCGACTTCAATACCGACCAACTGCAAGGCAATGTAGGGCATGGTGGCGAGCACGCCGGTCAAGGCCACCAGGGACGCGAGCGTGGGACTGCCGAAGCGCGCGCGCACGAAGTCGCCGCCGGTCACAAAGCCGTGCCGTCGCGAGACTAGCCAAAACCGTGGGAACACCACGAACACGAATGGATAGACGATCAGGGTATAGGGCAGGGCGAAAAAACCCAGGGAGCCAACGCCGAATACCAGTGCAGGCACCGCGATGAGTGTGTACGCGGTATAAAGATCCCCGCCCAACAGAAACCAGCTGACGACCGTGCCGAAGCGGCGTCCGGCAAGCCCCCATTCATCCAGATGCGCTAGGTTTCCCGCGCGCCAGCGCGACGCCACGAAACCCAGCACGGTCACGAGGCCAAACAAGCCCAGAAACACCCACAGGGCTTGCGTCATGGCCGCAGCCTCAAACCCCCGCCCGGTACGCCAGGCCGGTGATCAGCGCGGCGATGACAACCAATAGGAACTGAAACCAGTAAAAGAACGGAATGCCGGCGAGCAGCGGTTCAAGGCGGTTGTACAAAGGCACCCACAAGGCCAAGACTACGACACCGAGCAGCGCCAAATACCAGACAAAGCGCTTAGCCCCCAACTTTGCACGCATTCTGCCGGACTCCCCAATCCAGACCAAGACAGGCGCGGGGATTATGCCCTAGCCCAGCGCGCCTGTCAGCCATCTCTTACGCACACGTCCGCAGACATCTGGGCGGGCCGTGGCTGCGGTGTCTGTCAAGGAAGTTGTCCCCTTGATTCATGCGGCGGGTCCCCGAAATCGAGCTCCATCTGCACCGGCTCACTGCGTGGGTCCAGAGTGGTAGCGTAAGGGGTGTTGCGGGGAACTGAGCGGTAATGTACAGCCGCTTCGGGCTGAATGGGCTCGCCCACCCAGCTGCAGACAGCGGCGTAGGCCGACAGCCAAAGTGCAGCCCCCGCAATGGTCCAGAACAACCCCAAAGGCCCCATAGCCGCCATCATTTGGGCAGCAAGCACCGGGCCGACGATCAGCCCAATACCATACATAAGCAAAAGTGCGGCGCTCGCGCCCAGCACATCGGTTGGCTCCAGGAGATCATTGGCCAGCGCGGCACAGATGGAATAGAGGCTGAATGCCAAGCCGCCCCATACGAGCGCTAAGGCGATAACAAGGTATTCGCTCTGGTCCCCGGCATATACGATGCCGATGCTGAATAGGCTCGCAGCGAATGCAACTCCCGCGATCACCAAGCGCCGGTTATACAGATCCGACAGGTGGCCCAAGGGCCACTGTAGCAAAAAGCCGCCGATAATGGTGCACCCCATTAGCGCGGCGATGGAGCTGTGCGCGAAGCCCATGTCCTTGGCGAACACCGGTGCCATGCCCAAAAAAGAACCGTTGATGACCCCCGTTGCGCCCGCACCAACCACGCCCAGCGGAGATACTCTATAGAGATCCCGCAAGCGCAGGGCTCTGAGCTTGATGATCTCGGGTGAGATGGTGCGCATGAGCGTGATCGGCACCAGCGACAGCGCGCTTAGGATCGCCGCGAGACTAAAGAGCTCGAAGCCAGCGGGAGAGCCTGTCAGAAGCAGAAACTGGCCGCTGCCGAGCCCGACATAGGTTACGGTTCCGTAGACGCCTAAGATGCGCCCCCGAAATGGTTGCGGAGTGCAGCTATTGAGCCAGCTTTCCACCACCATGAACAGACCGGCCATGCTGAAGCCATAAAAGATACGCTCAAGGCCCCACAGCCAGGGACTGATCAGCAATGGGTGCGCCAATGCGGAGCTCGCGGCAATGGCGCAGAATGCAGCGAAGCTACGGATATGGCCTACCTCACCGATCAGAGGCCCGCACACGCGGGTAGCCACGATGAAGCCCAGTGAGTAACAGGCGGCTATCAGGCCGATGATCTGCGTCGGAAACCCCTCTATGGTCATGCGCACGCCAAGCAAGATCCCGAGCAGGCCGCTGCCGATGAGGACCAATCCCAGCGAGATGAATAGCGCAACGAAGCCTGAAATCGCGTAGCGAGTCGTCATACAGTGCCGATGGCGTCGATCCGATCCAGACCCGGCAGCCTGCGTGAAAACCCCGGCGCAGCGCAAGAGAACCGCGCTTAACGCTTGCGGGCAACCGGGCCAGTCCACTTCTAGCACAGGGGGTATTGCCGTGACGCGCTGTTTTGCAAGCCGTTGTAGCCGATTGTTTACGCTGACCTAACCGGCCGGCAAGTGCCGCTGAAACGCTATTGTACAATCAGGCAGATTGTTTTCCTTAAATTTAATTAAATATCAATACATTACTTTTTAGTTTAGCGCATAGGTCGGGATGCGAATCCTTGACAACATCTGACTTAATGTCTATAATGCAGGTATATTTCGCTACCAAAAACTCTATTAATTCTAGTCTATTTTCATATCTTGGCGTTGCAAAACGCAAGAATTGCGTTGTATCGCAAACTGGCTCGTCAGCGCCCGTTTACAATGGCGCAGAAACTTGCTTTGCAAGCGCGAATGAATTTTTGTGGGTAGATTTATAACCTTCCGAGAGAATCTTTTTTGGTTGTAACAGAGCGAACATTGAGTCGAGCATCTCAGATCGATTGCGTCTCAGGCCGATTGGGTAAACGGGTGCACGCACGCCCGTGAAGCGCGGAAACAATCGTGGCTCACAGCAAATCAGACGAGAACGCCCCTTTTATTATTCGTCAGCCCCATGTCGATGACGGCAGCGGCATATGGCGTGTGGTGAAGGAAAGCGGGTCACTCGACCCCAACTCGAGTTACCTGTACTTGCTGTTGGCGAAGGATTTTTCAGACACCTGCGTAGTCGCGGAAAGCGACGGCGAGATCGTCGGCTTCGTCTCCGGCTATCGCCCGCCGATGCGACGCGAGGTTGCTTTCCTCTGGCAGGTTGGGCTCTTGCCCAGCATGCAGGGGCGCGGCCTAGGCAAGCGGCTCGTGCTCGGCTTTCTGGGCAGCCTCGGTGCCCGCGGGGCTACCGTGCTCGAAACTACCGTAGCGCCCTCGAACACCGCATCGCGCGCGCTCTTCTTAGCCATTGCCCGGCAGCTTGGCGCGGAGTGTCACGTCAGCCCCTGCTTCAGCGCCCATATGTTTCCCGAGGGCGGCCACGAAGATGAGGAGCTGTACCGTATAGGGCCGCTGCCCCAACCCGCAAACTCACGCCGACCATTGGACTTGCACGACTAGCGCTTGCCGAGCTTGGCAGCCGTCCGCATGAAGGCGCTCAGCGACAGCTTATCGAGAGGTATGCTCAATGGAATTAATGGAAGCTATTGAGGGTCTATACCGCATAGGAGCGCTGCCGCAAACTCAGCATCCGACTTGCGCGAGTAGCGCTTGCCGGGCTCGGCAGCCGTCCCAACGCACCGGCTCAGCAAT
>JAKDMK010000646.1 GCA_030452365.1 Nitrococcus sp. | reverse complement strand
ATATAAACATATGTATTGCAATGAGCGCCTGGCGTCCGCTCGCGCCAACATCGTCGACTGTGCTCCCTCAACCACGGCGCTGATCCGTTGGCTCTCGGCGACAAGAAAAATGTTGGGGTTCGTGCCTCACCGGAAGCAAACCGATTCTTTATCCCGTCATTCCGGCGTAGGCCGCAATCCAGTTGATTCTTGCATGCCGACGCAAGCAAGCCATCATTGCTCTGCCGGTACCGCGAAGGCAGACGATGAGGTGATCACGACCGAGGGGCAGTGCGTATGCGCACCGGGCGATACCCTGGCGGATGTCCAACTGCATGCCTATGCGCGGGTGGATCGCATGTGCTGGCATGGCACGCAATGCCGCCGCGACATCGGCCATCCGGCATTGCCGCGCTGTGACTGACATGGTGCCCGCACGCCGGGGGTTGCGCGCGCTCGCCTGGGCGGCAATAGCCTCGGCGCCGCTGCTGTTAAGTTTGGCGGCGACCTGGCAGGCGTGGGCTGCATTCGATTTTGCGTACCCCCTGTGGTACCGCGCCCTGGCGATCGACGCACACATCCAGCATTACGGTCCGCTCAACCACGTCCGCCCTGGATTCCAGAACACCACCGACACGGAGCGCCTGCGGCTTTTCGGCGAAATCGTGGACGCGATCCACGACCAGCCGCGCCGGCTTGCGACGCTGCAATACCATCTCCCGAACGGAAGTATCATCGGACCCCTACTGCGCCCGGCCGAAATCCAGCACCTGCGCGATGTGGCCGTGCTAATCCGCATGTTCCAGTGGGCGGCAATTGTGGGCGGGCTGTGTGCGCTGCTGCTGGCCGCCGTCGCTGCCTTGAGGCGCTGGCCGCTGCCGCCGCTGCGGCATTTCGCCATCGGTGCGCTGGTTCCCGTGGCAGGCCTGGGGGCCTCTCTGGTGCTGTTCGGCCCCACCGAGTTGTTCTACGTCCTGCACCGGTGGATCTTTCCGCCTGACGACCAGTGGTTTTTCTACTATGAGGAATCCCTGATGTCGATGCTGATGAAGGCGCCGGACCTGTTCGCGGCCATTGCGGCGGAATGGGCTGTCACCGCGGTCATCGTCTTTGCGGGCCTGCTCGCATTGCAGCGTTGGCTGCATGCATCATTGCCGCGGCAGCGCCGTTAAACGCGGCCACAGGGGGAGCGCCGCGCGCCTTGTTGCCAATACGGAGCTATCCTATTGCTCAGTCCCCCAATCCCCAGTCCTCCGCAGGTCCGTTTCATCGAATAGAAAAGCTCAGCGTTGGAACTGGTCTGCTTCATGGGGCGGAGAACGGCTCCAGGGTGCTGTACGCATGCACCAGGCAGGTGATGGAGTTGAGCCCGCTGAACTTCACCGTGTGGTTAGCCGCCTTGGTACCGAAACCCGGTGTGAACTTGACCCGCTTCCATGGGCTCGTCACACCCAACGGCCTCCCTTGCAAATAGGTCACCACGCCGGCGGGGCAAACCACCCCCGACCTCACCAAGACCCCCTGCCTAGGGAGGCGGTAACTACTCACCCCTCGTCATCCTGCGCGCAGCGAAGCGCAGTCGCAGGATC
>JAKDMK010000645.1 GCA_030452365.1 Nitrococcus sp. | reverse complement strand
CCATGGCACCTACCAGTGAATTGCCTGGGTAATACTATAGTAGCTTACCAATACATTCTAATGTGAACGAGTTCACGTATTCTCAGGCAACGCCATAATCGTCTAGCGCAAGCGTGAATAGGCCGCCTTGGCGAACCGGGTGAATAGGATCAAGCAGATACATCAGTCCCCGGGCCGCGGCGTCTGGGGAACGCAGCTCGCAGGTGTCCTCCCCCGGATAGGCGAGTGCACGCAGCGCGGTGTGGGTCGCGCCCGGATCATAGCCGACGCTGCGCATCGGTGAGGCGTCCGGCAGCTCTGCAGCCAGCGTTCGCATCAAGCCCTCGAGCCCGGATTTTGCAACGCCGTAGGCGCCAGCGTAAGGCTGGCCGCTGCGCCCGGCTAGGTCGCTTATGAAAACCACGATGCCATGCGGTGCGCGCTGTAGCAGCGGCAGGCAGGCCTGGGTGAGCAGAAAGGGCGCATTGAGGTCGATATGCAGGGTTCGGAACCAAGTTTCAATGTTGTAGTGAGCAATCGGGCAGGGCCGTCCCAGACAGCCGGCATTGTGGACCAGTGCATCCAGACCGGTGAGGCTATCGTTTAGCCGCTGCGCCAGCTCGGTGTAGTCCTGTGGTTTGGCGCCGAGCAGGTCCAAGGGGTATATAGCCGGTTGGGGTCCTCCAGCTTCCTCGATCTCGTCATACACGCGCTCCAATGGTGGAATGCGTCGATCGAGCAGGATCACCGTGGCTCCAGCTTGCGCCGCGGCCAATGCACTCGCACGGCCGATTCCTGCGCCGGCACCGGTAATGAGCACCTTCTGGTCAGCCAAAGCGCCTGTGGCGGGGCGATAATCTCGCGGAATCTCCTCGGTGGCGGCCTCGAACATAGCGGTTTTCCTCAACCAGGCTTGCGATAGCGCTGCTGCGCATGCGCGCTGCGCCAAGCGAGCCAGAGCTTGCGCAATGGCGTCAGGTGGTAACGCCGTTCCAATAGCGGAAAGTCATCGTCCGCCATCGCCTCTAGTAACGCGCGGTACAGATCGGCCAGCACAACGCCCGGGCGTTGTGAACAGCGCTCCGACGGTGGCAGGCGATGCGAGGCCTGGGCGTAGAAACGGCGGGCGCGATCGGCCTGCTCGCTGAACAAGCGGCGTAACGGCTCGCTGGTTGTCGAGCGCTGCAAATCCTGCGGGCTTACGCCCGCGGCGCGCATTTCCGTCTCCGGGATATAGCACCGCCCTTGCGCCGCATAGCGGCGGACATTGCGCAGAAAACGGGTTAGCTGCAGTGCAGTGCCGAGATCGTGGGCGAAGTCAAAAACACGCGCATCACGATAGCCGCAGATCTGTACCGCGAGGCTGGCAATAGAGCAGCCGACTCGATGGCAGTATAGCGAGAGCTCGCGAAAGCTCGGATAGAGGTTGTACTGCATATCCATTTGAGCCGCCTCGAGGATTTGCTCGAAGTAGTGTCGGTCGAGGTCATAGCGCCGAATCGGCGCATGCAGCGCTTGGCTAATTGGATGGCTGCCGCCACCCTCGAAGATGCGCGCCAGCTCCTGCTGCCACCAGGCGAGCTTCGCCGCGGCT
>JAKDMK010000195.1 GCA_030452365.1 Nitrococcus sp. | reverse complement strand
CGTTTTGTTCTGGAATACGACTACGCGAGCGGCGACGAGGATCCGAACGACGGCGAGAACAACCGGTTCGACAGTTTGTTCGGAGCACTTCGAAGCGATTTCGGGCCGACGGGGATCTATTTGGCGCTGACGCGCAGCAACATCAGCTCGCCCGGAGCCAGGATCCAGGTCGAGCCAAGTCCAAACCTTGACGCCTTTGTGGGTTACCGGGCAGTTTGGCTTGCAAGCGACCGCGATGCTCTGCCGAGCGCCGGTGTGCGGGATCCAAGCGGTGGGTCCGGCGCCTTTGTCGGGCATCAGGTCGAAGCGCGCGTACGGGCGACTATCCTGCCTGAGAACCTAGACCTGGAGCTCGGTGGAGCCTATCTGATCGATGGCCGCTTTCTCAAGGACGCACCGAACGCCGCCGGTAATGGTAATACCGCTTATTTCTACTCCCAGGCCATCCTGAGCTTCTGAATGGATCCATCGCAGTTTGGGCCTACCTTATTCCGCACGCCTGCATCATTGGTCCACCGTAGCCCCTGTCTGCTATGGTGAGAAACACAAGCGACTCGACAGGGGACTATGCACAGACGATCGAGTTGGAAGGTGGCCGTGCTGCCCGGCGATGGCATCGGCCCGGAGGTGATGTCGGTGACGGTCGCGGCGCTGCAGGCGCTGACCGCGCAGGGCAGGCCCGCGTTGGAGCTGGCCGAGGTTCCTTGGCCTTCGCACGCCTGGCACCGCAGCCACGGTGAGATGTGGCCGGTTGGCTGGCGCCAGACCCTGGCCGAGTTTGACGTGCTTTTGCTGGGAGCGCTGGGCGATCCGGGGCCCGCTGATGATGCACGGCGCCATCGTCTGCCGGATGCCGTTGCATTGGCACCGCTGCTTGAAATACGCAAGGGCTTCGATCAGTGGGCTTGCGAACGCCCCGCCCTGCATCTGCCGGGCGCACCGCAATACCTAGCTGATCCCCGCGCCGATGCGATCGACGTGCTCGTGGTGCGCGAGAACAGCGAGGGTGAGTACGTCGACCAAGGCGGGCGGTTGGCGCCGGGCACGGCGCGAGAAGTGGCCACTCAGGTCGCGGTCTTCACCCATACCGGTGCGGCGCGCATCTTTCGCCACGCTTTCGAGCGCGCCCGCCAGCGCGCGGCGGAACGTGCAGCCGGCTCGCGCCGCGACCGGGAGTTTCCCCTGCCCACCGGGGACGCTGCCCGCAGCGAAGTCTGCCTGATCACTAAGCGTAATGCGCTGCGCTACTGGGGTGAAATGTACTCGGAGGTGTTCGACGCGGTGGCGCGCGAGTATCCGGATGTGGCTAATCAGCACGAGCTGGTTGATGCCGCGTGCATGAAATTCGTGACGGCGCCCTGGCGCTTTGATGTGGTGGTGGCGAGCAACCTGCACGGCGACATCCTCACCGACTTGGCAGCCGTGCTGGCCGGTGGTATGGGTGTGGCCCCTTCCTGCAATCTCAATCCCGCCGATCGCAGCCAGCCGCCCATGTTCGAGCCCACGCACGGTAGCGCGCCCGATATCGCGGGCCGTAACCAGGCCGGTCCGCAGGCCATGTTGCTCACGGCCGCGATGATGCTTGATTGGATGGGTGAGGAGGATCCGGCCGCGGCCGCCATGGGTCGCAAGCTGCGCGATGCGGTGGCCATGGATTTGCGTGAGCACGGCCTGCGCCCCCGGTCAACCACCGAGGTGGGAGACGCCGTGATCAGACGGCTCGGATGAAACGCCAATGAAGGCATTTGGTACGGAATAGATGCGGCGAAACAAGCCGTGGATAGTCTGCCCGTGATGCTGTTGAACCCGGACGTGGCGCAGGCGCAACGGAGCGCGGGCTCACCGCGGTCCGAAGGAGGCGATAAATGAGCGAGCATATTGGCCGTCTGTCACCGCTGCTCAAGCAATCCAGCGATATCTTGGCCGTTCGCGGTGAGGGTGCCTACCTCTATGATCACGAGGGCAATCGCTATCTGGATTTGAGCTCGGGCATCGGTGTCACCAGCACCGGTCATTGTCACCCGAAGGTAGTCGAGGCGGCACAGCGTCAGGCCGCCGAGCTGATCCATGGGCAGTACGCCATCGTCCGCCATCCTCGCATCCTAGAGCTCTGCGAACAGCTGGGAGAGCTCATGCCGGGGCGGATCGACAGCTTCTTTTTTGCCAACGCGGGCACCGAAGCCATCGAGGGAGCGCTGCGGCTTAGCCGCCAGGCCACGGGCAAGCCCAACATAATCGTCTTCCGCGGGGGGTTTCACGGCAGGACCATGGGCGCACTGTCGATGACGACCTCCAGCGCCCCCATCCGCGCCGGCCTGCAGCCGATGATGGGCGGAGTCGTCGTAGCCCCATTCCCCGATACCTACTGGTACGGCTGGGATGAGGAGACAACAAACCGGTTCTGCCTGCGCGAGCTCGACCACATACTCCAGACCTACAGTGTTCCCAAGGAGACGGCGGCGATGCTGATCGAGCCGGTCCAAGGCGAGAGCGGCTATGTACCGGCGAACAAGGCGTTCATGCAGGGGCTGCGCGAGCGCTGCGATCATCATGGAATGCTCCTTGTCTTGGACGAGGTCCAGGCCGGCAATGGCCGCACGGGTCGCTACTGGGGCCATGATCATTTCGATGTGGTCCCGGATGTCGTGGTAACGGCCAAGGGGCTTGCGAGCGGCTTCCCGCTGTCGGTACTCGGCGCGCCGGCCGAGCTAATGAACCGGGGCTGGCCCGGGTCCCAGGGCGGCACCTACGGCGGCAATGCCGTGGCCTGCGCAGCCGCGCTGGCGACCTTGGCGGTCATCCGTGAGGAAGGACTGGTAGAGAATGCGCGCGAGCGCGGCCAACAGCTGCGCCGCCACTTCACGGCTCTGGCGCGGCGCTACCCTGAGATCGGCGATGTGCGCGGCTTGGGATTGATGCAAGGTCTTTACATAGTGGATGACCAAGGTAACCCCGATGGCGAGCGCGCCGCACGGCTGCTCAAGGAGGCCGAACGGCGCGGGCTGCTCCTTATCCGTTGCGGCGCCTACGGTGGCCAGGTCGTTCGCTGGCTGCCGCCGCTGATCGTGACGGCTGATCAAATCGATTGGGCGGTCAAGCAGTTCGAGGAGGCGCTTGAGCAAACGCGCTAATCGAATCGATATTGCTTGCCCAGTCCCCCGCGGCCGATCTAGGCCCGCCCGCGGGGGCGCTGTGGCGATTCATTCGGGATGCGGCAGGGTCTGCGCCTCGGTAAACTCGTATAAGCCTTCGTACCCGCCCTCGCGACCGTAGCCCGATTGCTTCATGCCGCCAAAGGGTGCCTCCGGCGTAGGACCCGTTCCGGTATTAAGCCCCACGTGGCCGAAATGCAACTGCTCGGCGACCCGCCGGGCTCGCTCCAGGTCGCCGGAGAACACATACGCCGCCAGGCCGTATTCAGTGTCGTTGGCGATCCGAACGGCCTCGGCCTCGTCCTGAAAGGTGGCTATGGGCACGAGCGGGCCGAAGGTTTCCTCGCGATTGCAAAGCGCGTCCTTCGGCACATCGATCAGCACGGTCGGCGGATAATAGTTCCCGCTTGCGGCGCCGGCATTGCCGCCGGCAAGCCTGCGCGCGCCTTTGCTGAGTGCATCCTCCACGTGACGCCGGACTTTGGCGACTGCATTGTCATCGATCAGCGGCCCGAGATCGGTGCCCTCTTCCAGGCCATTGCCTACGCGCATCCTCCGCACTCGTTGTGCCACCTGCTCGGCAAATGACTCGGCGACCTCACCTTGGACAAGGATGCGGTTGGCACAAACACAGGTCTGGCCGCCGCCGCGGAATTTGTTGGCGATCAGATTATCAGCGGCTTGCTCGAGATTGGCGTCGTCGAAGACGATGTAGGGCGCATTGCCGCCAAGCTCCAATGTGAGTCGCTTGATACCCTCCGCGCTCTTGCGAATAAGCTCGCGGCCAATTTCGGTGGAGCCCGTGAAGCTGATCAGGCGCACCGCCGGATGCTCGAACAAGGCGTCTGTGATCGGCGCGGCCGATCCCGTGACCAGATTGACCTTGCCCGCGGGAAGGTCGAGCTCCCGCTCGAGCAAGCTGAACAGCGCGATCATGGTGAGCGGCGTCTTTGCCGAGGGTTTGATGAGGCAAGCGCAATCCGCCGCCAGGGCCGCGCTGAGCTTCTTGGCGATCATGCCGATGGGGAAATTCCACGGCGTGATCAATCCCACCACCCCGGCCGGCCGATAGTGGATGTCCCAGCTGCAATTGCGTGGCCGCTCCTCCAAGGTGCGCGGGCCGAGCCGATCGACATGCTCTGCGCAGAAGCGAAAGAAGCCGGCGGCGTAATCCACCTCGCTCTGGGCCTCCTTCAAAGGTTTGCCGTGTTCCATGGTCAGGATCCGACCCATCTCTTCGCGCTGCGCACGCAGCGCCTTCGCGATCTGCTGCAGCCAGCGGGCGCGCTGCTCGAGACTGGCGCGCTGATCTAGCGCCGCTGCGGCGGCGTCGATGGCGCGTAAGGTTTCTACACGGCCCATCTTGGGCACGTCGGCCAGGTGCGCCCCGTCCGCCGGGTTGGACACGGCGAGCGTCTCGGCGCTATCGGCGCCAAGCCACTGGCCGCCGATGTAGCCCTTGAGGTGAGTAAGCAATGGCGATTCGATCATGGTGTCCGTCTCCGCTTTGATTAGTTAGCCGCGTCGTTGTCCGAACAGGGCAGGCCGGTGTTCCATCAAGGGCGCAATGCCCTGATACGTATGGGCCGCCCGCAGCACCCACTCGTCGCGGTGACGCGCTCCTATAATCTGCAGGCCTATGGGCAATCCTGCGCGGGTAAAACCGCAAGGCACGGAGATCGCCGGCTGCCCGGTCATATTGAACGGATAGGTGAACGGGGTCCAAGAGGGCCAGCGTTCATCGTGCCAGTGTTGCGGGACTTCTAGCCCGCCATCGAAGGCGGCGATCGGCAAGGTCGGCGTGAGCAGCAGCTGATAGCGTTCATGGAAGCGATTCATGCGCTCAATCAGCTCGGCCCGTTCATTGATCGCCGCCAGATAATCCAGCATCGAGAGCCGCTCCGCCCATTCGGCCACCCGAACGAGCGCCGGATCCATCGCACGGCGCTGCTCGGCCGAGATTGTCCGCAGAGCATTGGCCGCGCCGCTATAGAACAATCGATCGAATGCCTCGCGCGGATTGAGGAAGCCGGGGTCCACCTCCTCGACGTGGGCACCGAGGTCTTCAAAGCGCCTGGCCGCCGCTGCCACGGCAGCGGCGTCCGACCGGGTCGGCACGGGG
>JAKDMK010000644.1 GCA_030452365.1 Nitrococcus sp. | reverse complement strand
CCTCCCTGTAGGCTCGACGGCGGCATCCTTGCCGCCGACGGCCGCGCCAGAGCGCACAGCCCCGAGCCGACAATGCCTGTGCAACGTCAGTAACAGGCGGGTCGGATAACAGACTCACTGGCGCAATCAACGCAGCCCTGGATCGAACCGCGACTGTAAACCCTGCCAGACTTGCACGTAGCCACGCTGCCGAAAGGATGCGTTCAGTGCCTGTGCCGTCACGCGGTAGCAGTAACGGCTCTCGAACATGAAGGCGAGCGTATCACTCAGGTAGGTGGGCTGCAGTGGGGCGTGCGTCGCGCTCTCGAAGGCCCTCGCATCCGGACCGTGCGGCGTCAGGCAGTTGTGCGTACTGGCGCCGCCCGGCTGAAAGCCCTCTGCTTTGGCATCATAAACACCCCGAATGAGCCCCATGAACTCGCTCATGACATTGCGATGAAAGTAGGGTGGGCGAAAGGTGTCCTCCGCCACCAGCCAGCGCGGCGGGAAGATAACGAAATCAACATTGGCGGTTCCCGGCTGGGCGCTCGGCGAGTGGAGCACGGTGAAAATCGAGGGATCCGTATGGTCGAAGCTAACCGTATTGATGGTATTAAAGCGCGCCAGCGGATACTTGTACGGTGCGTAGTTACCATGCCAGGCGACCACGTCGAGCGGTGAGTGATCCAATGTACATGCCCAGAGCCGGCCTTGGAACTTGGCCAACTGTGTGAACTTGCCCGAGCGCTGCTCATAGGCGGCGACCGGCGTGAGAAAGTCACGCGCGCCCGCAAGACCATTGGCCCCAATCGGCCCAAGCTCGGGCAGCCGGAAAAAACCGCCGAAATTTTCGCAGACATAGCCGCGAGCGGCATGCACACCCTCAGCGAGGCACACCTGAAATTTGACCCCGCGCGGGATGACCACGATCTCGCCGGGAACGAGCGCGAGGCATCCCATCTCGGTACGCACCATCAGTTCACCGAGCTGCAGGACGATCAGTAGCTCGCCATCGGCATCATAGAAGAAGCTATCGGTCATGTCCCGATTGCAGGCATAGAGATGGACGGCGCAGCCTGTCTGCTCTCGGAGATCGCCGGCAATGCAGTATGCGACAAGGCCGTCGATGAAATGGGTAGGAGAGTCGGGCAGCGGTAGCGGATCCCAGCGCATAGGATTGGGATCCGCCGGCAACTGCTCGTTGGCCGGTGGCTGCTGGACGGGCGCATCGATGCGCCGGTACTCCGATTGCACAACCGAAGGCTGAATACGATAGAGCCAGCTACGCCGATTCGCCTCGCGCGGGGCGGTAAAAGCCGTGCCGCTGAGTTGTTCCGAATACAGCCCATAGGGCGCGCGCTGGGGGGAATTGCGCCCGCGCGGCAGTGCCCCTGGCAATGCCTCGGTTTCGAACTCGTTATGAAAGCCGGTCATGTAGTCCAGCTCGCCGGCCGATGTGGGCATGGCCTCCACCCTCTGGATGTTCTAATCCTTGCACTGCTTCTGTCAGTATGCTGTGCCGCGAGGTGCGGTGCGCACTGGCGCAACACGCCGTGAATACCTCCCTGTAGGCTCGACGGCGGCATCCTTGCCGCCGA
>JAKDMK010000034.1 GCA_030452365.1 Nitrococcus sp. | reverse complement strand
TAGAGCTACGCGGTATTGTTACTAGCACCGCTGCAGCCGTGCCGCTATATCAGCCGAACAACCCCTTGGCCGATGCCAATGGCTATGTCTACCGCTCCAACGTCAACACCGTGGAGGCGATGGTGAACATGATCTCGGCCTCCCGTTCCTATCAAAACAATGTCGAGGTGATGAGCACCTCGCGCGATCTGCTGTTGCAGACCCTGAAGCTCGGAAGCTGAGGCCGGGAGGCGTAGTCATATGATCGACTTATCGGCGTTGACCGGCAACGGAATCGGCGGTGCTGCAAGCGCGTCCAAGCCCGCTTCCAGTCAAGTGAGCCAGGATGATTTCCTCAAGATGATGGTGGCGCAGCTGCAGAATCAGGATCCCTTGAATCCGATGTCCAACGGCGAGTTTCTGACACAAATCGCGCAGTTCACGGCCGCATCCGGAATCGACCAACTGCAAAGCGCCTTTCAGGAATTTCAAACAAACATGCAAGCCAATCTGGCCCTGCAGGCGGCATCGCTGGTCGGGCGCCAGGTCGTTGTCCAGTCCGATCGGGGCTATCTGCCGAGCGACGGTGAAATGAGCGCCATGGTGCATCTTCCCGCCGCCGCCGGAAATCTGACGGTTGCCGTGTTGGATGACGCCGGTCAGCTCGTGCGCAAGATCGAGTTGGGCCAACAGCCCGCCGGCGATACCGCATTCCATTGGGACGGGGAAAACGCCGAGGGCCAACCGATGCCGCCTGGGCTCTACCGGTTGCAGGCCCAAACGGAGATAGACGGACAGGCAGTTTCGATGCAAACCCGTGTGGCAGCCACTGTCGAAAGCGTAGTGCTTGGGAAGGATCAGAGTCTCGAGCTCAACCTCGAAGGCGTGGGCGCAGTCGGCCTCGATGCAGTCACCCAGGTGAAATAACAACGGAGGGGTAAACCATGTCTTTTGAAACGGCTTTGACTGGTCTAAACGCGGCCTCCGCCGATTTGGATGTGACCGGTAACAACGTGGCGAACAGCGCGACCATAGGATTCAAATACTCGCGCGCGGAGTTCGCCGATATTTATGCTTCAAGCAACTTGGGAACGGCACGAACCACAGTCGGCCAGGGTGTTCGGTTAGCCTCGGTGACGCAACAGTTCACCCAGGGACAGTTCGATTTCACCGGTAATACCCTGGATCTCGCCGTAAACGGTACCGGGTTTTTCGCCTTGGGCGACGACGGCGCGATCTCCTATACGCGCAACGGGGCATTTCAGCTCGATCGCGATGGCTACATTGTCGATGCAAACGGCGACCGTCTGATCGGCTATCTGGCCGGATCGAACGGCACTATCGGCGGTGCGCGGGGTGAGCTCCAGGTCAACATCGGTAATGTCGCCCCCAAGGCGAGCGCCAATATCAGCCTGAGCGCGAACCTCGACTCCGGCGCCGCGGCCATAACGGGCGCTTTCGATCCAACCGATCCCTCGACCTTTCACTTCACCACGTCGACGACGGTCTACGACGCCCAAGGCAAGGATCACCTCGCCACGCTCTACTTCCAGAAGCGCAGCGACAATGTCTGGGATATCCATGTCGACGGCGACGATGGCACCGGCGCGCAGGGTCCGGCGACGGTAACCTTCAATAGCAACGGCAAGTTCGCCTCTGTCGCCGGTACCACGACTTACGCGTTCAACTATGGTGGCGCCGGCACCTCCAACATCAGCGTAGATTTTTCGTCACTTACCCAGTACGGCTCCGTGTTCGACGTCAAGGAGTTGTCACAGGACGGTTATGCCGCGGGTCAATTTGCAGGCCTCGGGGTCGAAAGCGACGGCCGTATCCTTGCTCAGTTCACCAACGGCCAGTCCCAGGCGCTGGGCCAGGTCGCCCTCAGCCGATTCCCTAGTCCGCAGAAGCTGCAACCAAGCGGCGATACCAACTGGGTCGAGACCTTCGAATCCGGTGCGCCCGTCACCTCGGCCCCGGGCTCATCCGGGCTGGGCTCGATACAGGGAGGGGCACTGGAGAGCTCCAATGTCAATCTGACGGAGCAACTGGTGCAGATGATTACCGCCCAGCGCAATTTTCAGGCGAACTCGCAGATGATCAGCACCCAGGATCAAATCACCCAGGAGATCCTAAACATCCGTTAACACCCGGTGCGGTCGCCGAGCGGTGATCGCGCCCTGTTTCGGGAGGTGCATTATGGATCGCTATCTATACATCGCCATGACCGGCGCCAAGCACGCGCTGAAGGCCCAGCAGATCAACAATCACAACTTGGCGAATGTCAATACGCCGGGGTTTCGAGCCGATCTGCACGGGCTCTTGAGTCGTCCCGTCACGGGGCCGGGCTACCCGAGCCGGGTGTTCTCCGTGGAGACCTCGTTGGGAAGCTCGCTTGCGCAGGGTCCTCTCATAACCACCGGGCGGGCGTTGGACGTGGCAATCAATGGGACGGGCTGGCTCGCGGTGCAAGCTCAGGACGGCACGGAGGCCTACACGCGGCGCGGCGACCTGCGGATTGCCAACGGCGGGCTGCTGCAAACCGGCACCGGGCATTTGGTGTTGGGCAACGCCGGACCGGTGGCGATCCCACCGGCCAAGAAAGTGACCATAGGCCAAGACGGCACCATTACCGTCATTCCCGTCGGGCAGCCGGACAACGCCCCGGTGGTCGTGGACCGTCTGCGGCTGGTGAATCCACCGCCCGAGGCGTTGCACAAAGGTGACGATGGCTTGTTCCGCCTCGAGGGCGGGACGACCGCGGTGCCTGATGCCGGGGTGAGTGTTGTCTCTGGGGCGTTGGAGGCCAGTAATGTCAACACGGTCGAGGCGCTGGTGAATATGATCGACAACGCGCGCCATTTTGAAACTTACGTAAAGCTCATGGAAATCGCCAAATCCAATGACAAGGCTGGACAGAGGCTGCTGCGCACGTCGTGAGCGTTGACGCACAAACGCCTTTGCTATTCCTGCCGAACGCACATTCACGGAGGATGAGTTCATGAATCCAGCACTTTGGGTTGCAAAGACGGGGCTCGATGCCCAGCAGACACGTATGGCAACGGTGGCCAACAATCTGGCCAACGTGAACACCACGGGCTTCAAAAAGGCTCGCGCCATGTTCGAGGATCTGGTCTACCAAACCGTACGCCAGGCCGGCGGCCAGTCCTCGCAGAGCACCCGGCTGCCCAGCGGCCTGATGTTGGGCACGGGGGTCCGGGTGACGGCTACGCAAAAGGCGTTCACCCAGGGCAATATCGTACAAACCGGCAATGCCCTCGATCTGGCGATCAACGGCCAGGGCTTTTTCCAGATCCTGCAGCCGAATGGCACGGTGGCCTACACCCGCGATGGCTCGTTTCAGATCGACAACCAAGGACAGATCGTGACCTCCGATGGCTTGCTGCTGCAACCGGCGATCGCCATTCCGGCCAATGCCCAGAGCATAACGATCGGTACAGACGGCACGGTGAGCGTGCAAATTCCAGGCTCGGCGACGCCAACACAGGTGGGCAACCTACAGCTGACCGACTTCATCAATCCCGCCGGGCTCAAGCCCATCGGTCGCAATCTGTTCGTCGAAACAGGCGCGAGCGGCGCACCGCAGACCGGAACGCCGGGTCTCAACGGGCTCGGCTCGGTGCAGGCGGGGGCGCTCGAGAGCTCCAATGTCAACATCGCCGAGGAGCTCGTAAACATGATTGAGACTCAGCGTGGCTTTGAGACCAACACGCGCGCGATCCAGACCGCGGATCAAATGTTGCAGTTTATTACCAACAATCTCTGACGCTCTGGACGCAGCGGCGGGAGACCGACCATGAAAATGCGAATCGTCAGCGTCGGCCTGGCGGGGTTGCTGCTCGGCGGTTGTGCCAGCACACCCCCGCAGCCGCCGCAGGCGCTGCCTGAGCCGCAGCTCGAGCAGCCGCCGAGGACGGTTAACGGGGCCATCTATCAAGCCGGCTACGACGTCCGCCTCTACGAGGACCGTACCGCCCGGCGCGTGGGGGATATCGTCACCGTCATGCTGGATGAGAAAACGAATGCGAGCAAGGATGCCAACGCAGAGCTCGGGCGGCAATACTCTTATGCCCTGCCCACCCCGACACTACTCGGCAAGCCGCTTACCTTTAACGGCACTCCGATCAGCTTCGACGTCGAGAGCGATCAGGATTTCCAGGGCGGCGGCAGCGCAAGCCAGAGCAATGTGCTCTCCGGGGTCATCACCGCAACGGTCATTCGAGTCAAGCCAAACGGGAATCTGGTCATCCAGGGCCAGAAGAAACTCACGCTCAACCGCGGTGACGAGTACATCAGTATCACAGGGGAGATCCGGCCCTACGATATCGCACCGGGTAACATCGTGTCCTCGACGCGCGTTGCGAACGCTCGCATCAGTTATACCGGCGACGGCGCGTTGGCGGATAGCAGCAGCGTAGGCTGGCTGGCGCGGCTGTTCCTAAGTGTTATATGGCCGTTC
Organism: Nitrococcus sp.; assembly: GCA_030452365.1. Lineage (GTDB taxonomy): Bacteria > Pseudomonadota > Gammaproteobacteria > Nitrococcales > Nitrococcaceae > Nitrococcus. The sequence continues at coordinate 7,928 of JAKDMK010000034.1, read as the reverse complement.
TAGGATCGCTTCCAAATCTACCCAGTGGCCGGGGGAAATGATGCAGCGAATTAATTGCCTAATAGCCCTAGGGTTGCTTGCGGTTACGGTCGCGCTCCACGCTGAACGCATCAAGGATCTCGCCGAGGTGGCCGGGGTGCGGCCCAATCAGCTCGTGGGCTACGGCCTCGTGGTGGGCCTGGATGGTACGGGTGATCGAACAAGTCAAACGCCGTTTACGGTGCAGAGTGTCCGCGCCATGCTGGCGGCTCAGGGCATCCAGATATCGGTGGACAGGGCCCGGAGTATGCAGCTCAAGAACGTGGCGGCCGTCATGGTCACCGCGGAGCTGCCCGCCTTCTCCAAGCCAGGTCAAAAGATCGATGTGACCGTTTCCTCTCTGGGCAATGCCAAGAGCCTGCGTGGCGGCAACCTGCTGATGATGCCGCTCAAGGGCGCCGATGGCAACGTCTATGCCATGGCACAAGGCAGTCTGCTGGTCAGCGGTTTTGGTGCCTCGGGCAAGGACGGCTCCAAGATCGTGGTCAACATACCGAGCACGGGGCGGATTCCCGACGGTGCCACGGTGGAGCGCAGCGTCCCGTCACCTTTCGCGATGGGCCAATCCATCGTGCTCAATTTGCACACGCCGGATTTCACCACCGCCAAACGCGTTGCCGAGCACATCAACGACACCCTTGGAGCAGGGACTGCAAAGGCTCTGGATGCGGTTTCTATCAAAGTCAGCGCGCCGCACGAGGCGAATCAGCGGGTGAGCTTCGTTGCTTTCCTGGAGAATCTGGAAGTAACGCCGGGCGACGCCCCCGCTCGGGTGATCGTCAATGCGCGCACGGGCACCATCGTTATCGGCAGCCATGTGCGGGTGCAGCCCGCAGCCATTACCCACGGCAGCCTCACGGTGACCATCAGTGAGAACCCGGCGGTGAGCCAGCCACGGCCGTTCTCCGAAGGTCAGACCGTGCTCAATGCGCAATCCGATGTGCAAATCACCGAGGAACAAAAGCCCATGTTCCTGTTCGCGCCGGGAACCGAGCTCTCGGCAATCGTCAACGCCGTGAACGGGGTCGGCGCTTCGCCCAGCGACTTGGTAGCAATTCTGCAAGCGCTGAAGCAGGCCGGAGCGCTGCGGGCGGAGCTTATCGTCATCTGATTGGCGCAGCGTAGCATGACCATCCAAAACATCACGCTGTACAACCATGCGCTCGATAGCCGCGGTCTGCAGAGGCTGCGGCGCGAGCTGCGCAACCCCAGCCCCGAATCCCTGGGCGCCGTGGCCAAAGAGTTCGAGGCACTGTTCGTGGAGATGCTGATCGAGCGCATGCGGGCGACTACACCAGGCGATTCGCTGTTCGGCGGGCATGGGGTCAAACAGTACCGAGCACTGCTCGACCGGCAGCTGGCGACCAACCTCTCGCAGGGCCCGGGCATAGGGCTGGCGGCGGCGCTGGAGCGTCAGCTGCTCGCTTACAGCGGCCTGAGCAAGAATGCTCCGCCGACACCGGCTGAGCATTCACTGGCGGCCTACCCGCGCCGGCCACCTGCAGCGTCCGCGCCTGCTGACTCGGCAGCGACAGCACTTGCCACGCCGGCCAAGGCAGTGTCCTGGGAATCGCCCGAGTCCTTCGTCCGCTCGATTTGGCCGATGGCTCAACGCACCGCGGCATCGCTAGGCGTGCCACCCGAGGCCTTGGTCGCCCAGGCCGCGCTCGAGACCGGCTGGGGACAGCATGTCCTGGCGCGCCCCGACGGTCGCTCGAGCTTCAATCTATTCAATATCAAGGCCCATGGCAGCTGGAGTGGAGAAACGGTCGGGGTCGCGACGCTGGAGTACCGCGACGGCATTGCGGTGCGGGAATCCGCCGAGTTTCGGGTCTATGGCTCGGTCGCGGAGGCCTTCGCCGATTACGCCGAGTTCCTGCGCCAGCCGCGTTATGCCGAGGCGCTGAACGGCGCTGACGATGCTTCAACCTTCCTCCAGGGCTTGCAGCGCGCCGGCTATGCGACGGACCCCGATTACGCCGATAAGATCCTGCGCATAATGGATAGCGATGCGCTGCGCCGGGCCGAATTCAAGAAAACGCATCGCGGGACGAATACATAGTCAGAAGGCGCCGGCGCGGCTGCCGCCATGACGGGAGAGCCCCCCTTATGGGTGAATTGTTCCACAACAGCGTCTCTGGTCTGCTCGCCTTCCAGCGAGCGCTCAATACGACCGCGCACAACATCGCCAACGTTAACACCGAGGGCTACAGCCGACAGCGCGTGGAGCTCGGCACGCTGCCCGCGCTCGGCACCGGCAGCGGCTTTATCGGCAGCGGCGTGCAGACGGAGAGCGTGCGCCGCGTCTTCAGCCAGGCGCGCGAGACCGCCGTTCAGCGCAACAGCGCCGAGCTGCAGCGGCTGTCGACGTTCAGCGAGCTCGCAACGCGCCTCGATAACCTACTCGCCGATCAGGCGGCGGGGTTGTCGCCGGCGCTGCAGGATTTCTTCGATGCCGTGCAGGATGTGGCCAACGACCCAATATCCTCTACCTCGCGGCAGATGCTGCTTAGCTCTGGCGAGAATCTCGTGGCGAGGCTGAACTTCCTCGACGATCGCTTCAGTGCGTTAAAGGGCGAAGTTGAGTCGCAGATGCGGCTTCAGGTGGACGAGGTCAACCAAATCGCCGCCACCATCGCCGAGCTGAACGAAGCCATCGTCACCGCCCAGGGGCGCATCGGCCATCCGCCCAACGATTTGCTCGACCAGCGCGATGCGTTGACCCTCGACCTCTCCGAGCGCGTCGCTACGCGAGTAGTCGCGCAGGATAACGGCGCCGTCAACGTCTTCATCGGTAACGGTCAGACTCTGGTGGCCGGTTTTGAGTCCAACGAACTGCGTCTCATCGGCGGCGCCGACGATCCGACCCGGCCGGAGATCGCCATCGCAAACCCGGGCGGCACGGCGACCAACATTACCGCCACCATCGAGGGTGGCTCCCTGGGGGGGCTGCTGGATGCGCGCCGAGAGTTGATCGGCCCGGCCCGCGATGAACTGGGCCGTATTGCCGCCAGCATCGCCGTAGCGTTCAACAACCAGCACAAACTTGGCATGCAATACGCTGCGGACCCCGGCGGTGCGCTCGGGGGGGATTTCTTCGGCATCGGCGCGCCCCAAGTGGTTTCCCATTTGGGCAATGCCGGCGCGCAGCCGAGCGTGCGCTTTAGTACAGACAAAATCGGGGAGCTTAAAGCTTCTAACTACCGGTTGCAGCACGATGGTAGCAATTGGCAGCTAACGCGTCTGGCAGATGGCCAGGTAGTGGACTCCGGCACTGGCCTGCTTGAGGCAGACGGGCTTTCGCTGGACGTGAGTGGCCTGAGTGCCGGCGACAGGTTCCTCATTCGTCCTACCCAAAACGCCGTCGATGGCATGTCGGTCCTGCTCGATCGACCCTCCCAGGTGGCGGCCGCCAGCCCATTAATCGTCAGCGAGGCCACCGCAGCCAACGGCCAAGCGAGTAACGGCGGTACGGCGCAGATCTCCGGACTGGCCATCAGCTCCACGGACAATTTGCCGCCAGGGTCGTCGCAGGCGCCATTCACGCTTACCTACGATGCTACCGCCACCGAATTTCAGATAACGGATGCCGCTGGCAATGCCATCGGCACCATCGATTTCGACGCCGCCACCGACGCCGAAGGCATTGTCGTTGACGCCGGCAGCTCGGAATGGACAGCGGCGGGCTCGCCGTCGTTGCTGGAATACGGCGACATGCGTTTCGAGATTTCGGGGGTGCCGGAGAACGGCGACCAATTCATCATCGCGCGCAACGAAAACGGCCTCGGCGATAACCGCAACATGCTGACCCTCGGCGAGCTGGCCGGCGACTCGATCATGGACGGCGGCAGTGCCACCGTCCAAGAGGCCTATGCCGGCCTGGTAGGGGAGATCGGTACCGCTACCCTGCGTGCCGGAATTGACCGTGATGCCCAGCAGGCCGTTCTTGACCAGGCCATCGCGGCGAACCAGGCCGTTTCGGGTGTCAATCTGGAGGAAGAGGCGGCCAATCTGCTCAAGTTCCAAAAGGCCTATCAAGCCTCCGCGCAGGCCATCGCTATCGCCAACACCCTGTTCGACTCGCTGCTCTCGGCGGTGAGAGGCTGACATGCGAATCTCCACCAATCAGTACCACCAGATCAGCCTGAATGCGCTTCTGGATCAGCAGGCTAAGCTCTCCCACGTGCAGCAGCAGATCGCTACCGGCCGGCGCATTCTCTCGCCCTCGGACGATCCCGCCAACGCCGCGCAGGCGTTGGAGTTGGCAAAGGCGATAGAGAGCATCGAACGCTACGGCCGTAACGCCGACTACGCCGAGTCGCGCCTGCGGCTCGAGGAATCGGTTATCACCCAAGTCGAGCACATCGCGCTGCGTATGCGCGATCTGGCGGTGCAAGCCAATAATGCTAGCGTCTCCGCCGAAGACCGTCAGAAGATCGGCGCCGAAGGACGCGAGCGCCGGCAGCAGATCATCCAGTTCGCCAATACTACCGCCGGCGGTGGTGAATACTTATTCGCCGGCTTCAAGAGCCGCACCGAGCCCTTCGTGCAGGTCGGCGACGCGGTGAGCTACCGCGGTGACCAGGACGCGCGAATGGTGCAGGTAGGCCCGAACCGCCAACTTGCCACCACCCACTCGGGATTCGACGTGTTCATGAAGATGCCGACGGGCAACGGGCGCCACGTCGCCACCGTCGAGAGCACCAACAACGGAACGGGCGTCATTTCCGCAGTTGAAATCACCGACGCCGCTGCCGCCGCCTCGGCCAGCATTCCTTACAAAATCGTCTTCAGCGAGAATGCGGGTCAACTTGCCTACGATGTGACCGATGCCGCCAGCAATCCGATGGTCAGTAATGTGGCGTTCGAGGCCGGGGACACCATCACAGTCTCGGGCCTCAGCGTCGCCATCGATGGAGAACCCGCCGCCGGCGATAGTTTCACAATCGGCGCAAGCGGCTACCAGTCACTGTTCAAGTCCGTGGACACGTTCGCCGACGCCCTTGAGAGCGCCAGCGATACCCCGGCGGGGCGCGCGGCATTTCTCAACATTGGCAACCGTACCTTGGCGGACCTGGACCAGGCGCTCAACCACCTCCTGCAACGCCGCGCCGAGCTCGGCGGCCGGCTCAATGCCCTGGACAGCGGGCGTGAGGCCAACGAAGAGGCGGTGCTCGATCTCAAGAAGACTAAGAGCGGCATCGAGGATCTCAACTATGCCAAGGCCGTCACCGAGCTCAAGCAGCGCCTGGTCGGACTGCAAGCCGCCCAGCAGAGCTACGTCAAGATCCAGGGGCTGAGCCTGTTCAATTACCTGTGATTCCAATGCCTGGCGATACGGCAGGTAACGGCTGTCGGGACGCAGCTCTCAGTGCAAGGTGGCACGACGAATGCGGGTATCCTTCAGTACGCTCACGACGTCCTGCTCCCACGCCTTGGCAAGCTTGGACTGGGCAACGATGCGGAGACTTCGTCGTCCGTCATCGCTGATCCCTGCTCCACGTCGACGACGTGAACGGGATCGCTATACTCGTCGCGCAGCTCATAGGCGCGCTCACCACTGGCCGTATCCCCCACCCGCAGAGTGATTTCGTCGGTCTCCACCACAGCCCGCCAGTTGACTTGAGCCGTCCAGCCGCGGGAATTGGAATAGAGTGATACGCCCGCAAGCTCGTGGCGCTTTGCGGTCGCGGTGTCAATGACATGGACGCTGCTCGTCACGTGGCCGAACGGCACCTCGTTCAGCAGCCGAAGTAGCTTATCCTTCTCGATTCGATGGACCTGTTTCATGCCCGTTACCATGCCCCGCCGTCACCACAAGGCTCAGCAAACGATGCAGCTTACAATACTATGCGTCCACCGTGTTCGGAACAAGTGCACAATCACTCCTTTTAGAGGCGGCTACCTGTATGCTTGGTGACGCCGTTGCGCTAGCATGGGGGGCGCGGTCCCAGAGGGTGCAGAAGGGATTACACCATCCGCTGCCATTACCCTGATCACATGTTTGGTGCGCTGACCCAGGCCTTGACTATATAGAAGAACGAGTGAGTTGGAGACCGCGCTTTGCCGGGGCTCAAAAGATCCGCCCGGCGCTTTCACTAGTGAAGATCGTTTTCGGCCGGGCTGATTGCCCTGATCGATTGGAATTCGTCGATCCATGAAAAGCGGGCTGCAACCGGTCAAACGAGAACAGTACTGGCAGCCGATCCGCCTCCAAAGTCTTTATCATTTCGCGGTACATGCATTTTTCGGTATCCTTTGGGCAACGCTAACACAGAAAACGCATAATCATTGTTATTTTTGTGATCTGCGCTGCCGTAGTGTGCTCATGCATTGTGCATGATCTGCCAGATAGGCGATGCCTACCTGCTCATAGAACAGCAAAACATAGTAAAAGTTGCCACAACCGCGGGCTGCTGTTGTGAGCGAAGTTTTCACTGCACGATCCGGATTGAGGAATGGAGAAGACAATAGGTTCCAATCGCATCACGACGGATTTCGACCTCCCATCGATGAGCCGGGAGGAGCTCGAGTCATTGCTTGCGCAAGTTGACGGGGAACTCGATGCCCGTGCGTTCGAGAACAATCTGCGGCGCCAGCTGGATTATCATCTGCGCAAGCAAAGCTGGCCCAATCACCGCAACGGCGGCGGCCGGTATCGATCTTGATCTAGTATTCTAATATTGGTTTCACTGCCACAAGGGTACCCCTTGGCGCCGAAAGAAAGGTACCAGGGCTATGCCGGCGATGAAGCCGCCGATATGCGCGCGAAACCCGGTTCCAGACTCAGAGCCCGCTGCAAGCAGCAGTTGGAGAATGAACCAAAGGCTGAGCACAAGCACGGCGGGCAGCCGTATCAGCTGCGTTAATCGGCCCAGCGGTATCAGCGCCAACACATTGGCGCGGGGGAAGAGCAGCATGTAGGCCCCTAGAACGCCTGAAATAGCGCCGCTAGCCCCAATCACCGGGTTAGTCGAGTAGGGATCTGGAAAAGCCTGGGTCATTACCGCCACGATGCCTGCAGCGAAGTAGAACACTAGGTAGCGCAGGTGGCCCATGCTGTCCTCGACATGCTCGCCAAATACCCACAAATAAAAAAGATTGCCCAGTAGGTGCAACCAATCCTTGTGCAGAAACATAGACGTTAATGGGGTCAGGAGCGGTGGGATAACCGTGACCTCGGCCGGTAGCTGTCCACTGCCAACTAAGGTGGCGGGAATAGTGCCCAGAGCATAGACGGCGTGTTCTCGCGCCAGCGGATTCAATGTCAACTGCCATAGGAATACGGAGAAGCAGGTGATGACCAGCCCCAAATTGACCAATGGCGGTATTGCACTAGGCCGATCGGCGCCCAGCCGCAACAGTTCGATGGTATTGAGTCTGTATTTCGGCCAGCGCATAGTCGCTCGCTTACCCTGACCCCTTGGCCATGGCGCAATCGCCGCATGCCTTTCATCAGTCCGCCGCTTACCGTGGCACCGCCGCTACTCGCGGGCCCCTACAACGGTTCACCGAAAGCGATCCAGAATCACTAGCCTACCGCAGTCCAGCGCGTTTGCCGATAACAATAGTCGTATATCCTGCGCCCCGTTACGCTCGGCCCAGCTCGGGACAAGGCTCGGTGGCGGCCCTAAAGCCGCAGTCGAGGCATGCAGCCCGTAAGCGCGAATTGCCGATAGTCGGCAAGAATCGAGGCGTGATCGAACACCAGCTCCAATGTGGAGTCTGCCGGATCCACGACCCGAATCCCGGCCGCATCGTCACCGGGCCGAGGCTCACCGTGGGCATCGGCGATAAACACGACACTATAGGAAGCCCAAGGGGCAAGCGCCTCGGGGGCGGGTAAACGCCCCTAAATTGATGGAACATCACCCGCCGGCCGGGTTTCA
>JAKDMK010000643.1 GCA_030452365.1 Nitrococcus sp. | reverse complement strand
ACACCCGCATGGCCATACAGCACACCCGGGGCGCCATGCTGAGCGCCCCCCTGGAAGTCGAAAACGTGATCTTTGGTGAGATCCTGTGGGCGGCCACCAAGGCTCTGTTCAACTCCCCGACAATCCTGCTCGTGGCCGCCCTGGTCGGTTTGGTCTACGGTTGGCGGGCGCTGCTCGGCTTCTGGTTCGCGACGATCCTCGCCCGGCGCCGGCTGCGCCGCTGATGCAGGGCAATGCCACGGGCAGGTCATCTTCGCCGTGACGGACGTGGGAGCCGGAATGGCTTGCCGAGACACGCCATGAATACATCCCTGTAGGCTCAAAGGCCGCCGTCCGGGATGTGACACACAATAGATCTATCCCATCTGCCCATTCCAGCCCGACGGTGCTAGCACTGTGACAATATAGCCCGCATAGAGCGTCCCGTTGAGCACCAACTGCCAGACCCTCAGATAGCCCCTCATCAGCATCAGGCGCAGCCAGGCGGCCGCGAACAGAGTCGCGATCACACTACCGAGGATTGCCGGGGTTGGCTGCCAGGGCGTCATGAGAATACCGAGCGCCGGCAACAATGAGCCCTGGAAAACCATGGCGCCAGTCACATTGCCGAAGGCCAGCGTGTCGCGCTTGCGCCGGACCCAGAGAATGCTATTGACTTGCTCCGGCAGCTCAGATGCGAGCGGCGCGATCAGCAGCGACAGTATCAGCGCCGAGATGCCTAGCCGGTTTGACAACGACTCGATGCTGTGGATGAAGCCCTCGACGCCGACTACCAGTACCGCTAGGCCGATAGCAACCTGAACGAGGATTACCGGCATATTGGTCGGCAGAGCAAGCCGGCTCAGTAGTAGGGGATTATGCGCTTCGGTGCCATGCCCCCCCTCAACCAGCGCCGAGGACGCGCGCACCGTGCGCCAGATATATACGGGGTATAGTGTCACTAGGAACGCGCAGATCACGAAATCCAGCCAGCGCATCGAGTGCGGCATGAACAGTGCCGCCGTGGCGACGCCAAAGGCGATGAGAAAGAAATTGAGGTCGCGGCGCAGGCCGGAGCTCTCCGGTTCGAAGATCCCCGTGGGCTTGCGGGAGAAGACGACCGCCACCGCCATCAAGAACATCGCCAAGGTGGAGAGCAGCAGCGGCGCGCCCAGTATCGCGCCGACGCCGATTGCCTGGCGAGCGGTTTCACCCTCGCTTGCGGAACCGAAGACCAGCGCTAGGATCGGGATCATCGTCTCGGGCATGGCCGTGCCCACCGCAGCAAAGACTGAGCCTGTCACTCCCTCCGAAATCCCTATCCGCGCGCCCAGGTGCTCCAGCGCATTAGTAAAGATTAGGGCCGCGATCAGAATCAGGATCGCAAGCAAGGTCAACTCGACATAGATCATGGAAGTGCTGCTCCCTGGCGAATAATTGTGACCGGACCGTACCACCTCATGAGTACTCCAGTGACGGGGGGCGGACTCATGCATATGCCTTCTTCAACGCGGGCATCCGGGCCGGTCTCAGACATCGGTATGCGGTGCAGCAGTCGGGTTCGACGACATGAACTCAGTTGTACTACCCTTGTTATAGGTCGTA
>JAKDMK010000642.1 GCA_030452365.1 Nitrococcus sp. | reverse complement strand
ATCGTGCAAGAAGGGCAGGGGATGGCCTTCTCGATGGGCAATATCGACACGGCGCTGCGCGAGCGTTTCCCAAGTTTTGCTGAATTCGCGCAAGGTCCGCTCGCTGGAGAGGATTTTGCCTCTGCTTACCAAACCTGGTCGGAGACCAACCGCGACACCATCTCGGGGACTTTGCGGGCTGCCAACCTGACGGCCGAGCAGTTCTTTTCCGAAGAGGCGACGATGGAGCAGCTCCGGTCGATGTCCGAAACCTCGGTCGGGCAAATGCAGGCGCTGCAAGTCGGGCATCAAATTGCCGCCCAGCAGGTGGCTCAGACCCAGAAACTGCGTGCGCTCGTCTCTCAGCAGATGACGATGATGGGCACCTGGTATCAATCCGAGCAGGCGGCCAAGGATTTGGCACAGACGCGGCGCGAAGAGTTCTTTGCCGGTACGCGGCCGCCCACGTCCGGCGGCCAGCAAATGGAGCCACGCTGGTGAAGCTCGCTTGGATAATTGTGTTCGGAACGGTTGTGACAATCGCGATCGTTGCTGTCGTTGTCCTCGTTGGCTCCTCCGAGGCGACAGACCGGGAGCGGATGACGGAGTTCTTTGAATTCGAGCGCCCGCCAACCCATGGCGGACAAGAAATGCAGCCGCGCTGGGGAGGGAACTGATGTCTCTCCCAAGAGTGCGAAGTCTGACCTTGCTCGTGACGGTCGGATATTTAATCCTGACACTCCCCGCCTTGGCTCAACATGGTGAGGTCCTCGCCAACCTGGAGAACGGCATCGCGGATGCTGCTGCAGGATGGGAGACGACAATCGCTCAAGCAGCTCGGTCGCTGTTCTGGATTCTTGCCGGAATAGAGATCGGCATTGCAGCGGTGTGGCTAGCCATTCAGGGCGCGTCGCTCGACAACTGGTTTGCCGAACTGGTGCGCAGAATCCTGTTCGTTGGCTTCTTCGTATTTGTGTTGGAGCAGGGACCAGATTTCGCACAAGCGATCGTCGATAGCCTCTTTCAGATTGGGGCAGGGGGCGGCTCGGCCTCTCCGGTTGATGTCTTCAATGCGGGAATAGCGGTCGCAACCGACCTCTCGGAGAACATCCGGTTCGGCCTCTTCGAAGACAATGCGCTCGCCATCGCCGCGGTCTTTGCGATGATCGTCGTCGTCATCTGCTTTGCCCTCGTGGCCGCCATCTTCGTTGCCGTCATGGTCGAGATGTATGTGGGCCTGCTTGCCGGCATGATCATGCTCGGGCTTGGCGGCTCGAGCTACACCAAGGATTTCGCCGTTCGCTACCTGATCTACGCCTTCAGTGTCGGCATGAAGCTGATGGCCCTGGTCATGATCGCCCGTATCGGTTCGGAAGTTCTGATCGACATGGCCGATGCCGCCGGTAATGACGAAAAGTTCCTCACCGCCATGGCCATAGCCGGCATCGCCGTCGTCGTCTTCATGATCTCGATCTACGTACCGGCCATCATCCAGGGAATGATCCAGGGCGTTTCGGTGACCAATGGCCACGAGGCTCTGCGCCCGGCGATCGGCAGCCGTCAGTTTGGCGCCGGCGTCGCGGCAATGGGCGCGACAGCATTCGGGGC
>JAKDMK010000194.1 GCA_030452365.1 Nitrococcus sp. | reverse complement strand
GAACAAGCGGCTGCGCGGCATTCATAGTCTTGGGTGCGCCCATGCCAAAATACATAAGGAATCGTATCGTGTTGGGTCGCAAGCCCCAACGCGGCCCCGTCGTGGCGTCGCCAATATTCATATCATTTCGGTAATTGTTATAATGAGACAGTGTCCCGCAATCGGAGACCGCCATGGTTTTCACAGCCATCCTGATGCCTGCCCCTGAAGGCGGATATACTGCATTGAATCCGGAAACCGGCTCGACTTCGCAAGGTGACACCGTAGAGGAAGCATTGGCGAACCTGCGCGAAGCGACGGAGTTGTTTATCGAAGAATTCCCACTTGTGGAATCCGGGCGGCCGCTGGTAACCACCTTCGAACTTGCCGTGCGTGCCTGATCTGCCACACGTCTCGGGTGCCCAGGCAATCCGCGCACTCGAACGCGTGGGTTTTTCGGTCGTGCGACAGCGCGGCAGCCATGTCGTTCTGCGCCGCGCAACCGCTGGTTGTGTGGTGCCCAAACACCGCGAGCTTAAGGTTGGCACCTTGTCCGGCATCCTCAAACAGGCGGGGATCACGGCGGAAGAATTCATCGAGGCACTGCGCTGACCTAAAAGCTGCAACCTCGGGCTCCCTACCCGCGGCGTAGCCATTCATACCGCCATGTCGCCATTCATGAGGCAGGGAAGCAGGAGGTCGCGGGCACGTACTAGTGCGAAATATTGATACAAGAGAATGCAATACCGCAACCGACACGTGTCGCCCACCGATCGCAATGAGGAGCGCCTAAAGTTCAGAGGTTCGGAGTAGGCAGTGCCCGCACCTAATTCACCTGAACAGCTAACACCTGTCCCGTGGATGTATTGTAGGCGCACTCATAGGTAATGGTCTGCCATGCGCCAAAGCCGTTCTGGAATTGCACGGCGTTGCCAATATAGCCGATTGTCCTGGCTGCTTTATTTTTCCATTGAACTCGACTGAAGGGTGATTCAGCCCATGAGTCGGTCCACCGGGCGCTGTATTTCGCACGAAGTTCAATTAGCGGTTTACAGGCAGCCGTCGCCTGAGTACGATACTCGTCTGCCACGCACATGAGATCATCAGTACCGCATCTGTCGCTAACGCCCGCCCACGCGATGATGAGGACGATAGCGAGCATCATCAGCTTGAGCAGGTCTGACCCATTGATTTTCTCGATTGGCTGCTTTTGTGCAACCTGGTTTGGTTTGGTTTGGTTTCGTTGAGTCAGGACACCAGAATTTGGTGTATGCGCGTTTGCAGCTTGGGCACTCCCAGGCCGGATTGTGATCATCCTCAGTGCGCTCATACCTGCAAAACGGACATGTTTTGATAGTCCCATTCATAGGGCTTTCGCATCCCATCGATTGTTTGGCTATGCGTGTTGTTACGGCATTTCATTCCGCGCCGGTCTCGAGCTCGGGCGGCTTATAGGCACGCCGCCCAAGTTTCTTCTTCCAGGATTACCATTGGGCGGCCGGCCTTTTGATGATTTTTCGCTGACTCAATCTTGCGCCCGTGGCTGGTATGCGCCCAGTCGCGGCTTGCAAGCGCGCCGATCACGAGATAATCGAGCGACTTATTGACACGGCTTTGGACCCAGCCGCCGCGGTTTTTTACCTCCTGCTCAAGCGTGTGGCGCGGGCCGTAGATGAACCGGCCGGTGAAGCAAAACGCACGGCCCTTGAATACCACTTCGCTGGTGGGCTCGGCGGGCGCACGCGTAGAGAGCCCGGAGACGATGCCCTGGTCGAGATCAATTCCGCATATCGCCGATAGTGTGTCGGCCAGGTCAGCTACTTCATCTGCCCCGATAACGCCCTCAGCCAGCACGGCGCGCACGCGCTGTGCTATGACCGAGCCGGGCCAATCCCCTAGCACGATGTCGTTGTCACGGATCCACGTATCTAGATAGACGATCTCCTGGTTGTTGAGTTGCCGATCGGCTAGCAATCCTTTGCAGATGCCGAGCAGCGATTCAGTCGCCTTTGTGAGGTTGCGAGTGTGGTTGAAGGCCACCCGCGGCTGGCCATGTTCGTCCGTCCATGTCATCGTTTTCCCTCCTGGTTGGGGGCTGGCGACAGTTCCTTTTCACCACCCGCCCCTCGTGCCTTGCGTAGCAGAGATCTCGCGCAGGAGCTGGCGCGGTAAACCCAGCAGACGGTCCTTCATTCGCCCGTCGGCTGAGCCGTTGATGACTTCTTCGGCCAAATCGCAAGCCGCTTGAGAGCGTTTCCGGTCGAGATAGGACGATGCGGGCACTTTCACAATGATGCACGGAGCGTACGGCTGGATGGATGGTGACGTGGATACCTCTATCCGTTACCCATGCCAAGCCATCTTGGCACCACGCCAAGGACATCGGCACAGGCAAAAAGATTCTCTGGCCTGAGGCTCGTGGTTACGCCTCTCTCCATTGGGAAATAGCAGCGCGATTCACCTTTGCGCCATGTCGGTGCATTAGGTCAGTTAACTCTTGGTGAGTCATCCCGGCGTGTCTGCGCGCGGCCACGCACAGGCAGGCGCAGGCCGGACAGAATCTTCACGAACCATTCGATACAGCTTCAGTCAGCCCGAAAGGGCACATGGCACGGATGGTGCACGTAACCCAGTAAAACCAAGATGGAACCCGGCCTGCACCGGCGTGACGAAGCACTGGACAGCGGCCTCGGAGCGGCGTGCGCGCAGGCTTTGCCTGGATTACGGCGCGGAACAGGGCAGCCCCCGCAGTGCCGGGCAGACCAGCGACAGGGATTCGCAAACAGCCCGCTCGGCGCGTATATATTCCCCAATGATGCTGATCGCGATGGTAGTGAAAGATTGGCAGCGGAGCAGAGATTTGTGCCGCAGGTATTGCTTTGGAGTAGTGGGGTTTCGTCGTGGCGGCACGCGCGGTGCCCTCGCCGCGCCGCACGCCTATTTGCGCTGGCTCGATTACCGCCCTTAGAGCAAATCACACAGAACCGAGCCTGTCCGGCAAACGGTTCAGATTGTGGTTTGCTTCGCCCGCCTGACTCAACCTTATTCGTTAGGTTGCCCTCTGGCGATTTCTGAGCACTTCACGTACCGCATCGTTCACAGCCTTGGCGTTCGGAAACTCCTCATGCAGGTCTGGGTCGATCACGACGACGTTCGTGCTATCCTGATACCCTTTGTAGTACTTCCGGCGTACGCCCGGCCCGAGTTTCGTCAGGTCGTACTCCCGACGGAGGTCATCGTCCTTAGAATTGCTCATATTGCCTGCATTCTTGCGGCGTCATCTGCCGCGCCGAATTGACCCGAATTCTACCATACCGCTCTATGTGTGCTACGACGACCAGCCTGCCATCGCCTATCACACCGAACGTCAAGAAGCGCTGCTCCAGAACCGTGTGGTCGGTGTTGATTGAGCGCGAGCCGCACACTGTGTGATGCAGGCGCCCGGCACGTGCGCGGCGCGCTGCAAGCCGCTCGGCAGACTTCGGAAGCCACCAACAGGAAAGCCAGCGCGCCCCAGCGCTCCATTCGGCGTCGGGAGACAGACAGCTGGTGATTTTGGCATTCACCTCCCGCTCTCCGGAGCGAGGTAATGAGTAACGTGAGGCGCGCTCTCCCCGCGGTGAAACGCGACAACTCTGTCCTGTATAGGCCGGTCGGCCACGGTGACTCTCTCATGGTGGCGAAGATGCTCGACCCAGGACGACTCCATGAAGTACTCGAGGTATCGGCCAGGCACCGCGGCATCCTCGAACATTCCCCAGGCGAACGCGCCAGCGCGGCGGCGAGCGTGGCTGAGATCAGCCAAAGCCGCCACAAAAGCGCGCGCATCCGCCGGATCGGTCTGGTATTCGATGGTCGTCATCACCGGGCCGCGGTCGGGCTTGATCTCGCCGGCCACGACCGGTGCCGGCCAGTGCAGCGAGGGTGAGAGATCCAGGCTTTCGCCCTGGTTCAGCCTGGCGCCCGATACCAGCGGTATGACAACCAGCGCGCCAGCGGCGGCTACCAGCAGCGAGATTCTGATCGAATAAAGGTCGGCAACTTGCCCCCAGGCAATGCTGCCCAGCGTCATTGAGCCGAACATCACCATCATATATACGGACAAACCCCGTGCGCGCACCCAATCCGGCAGCGCGACCTGCGCGGAGCCCGCAAGGCTTGCGAGCGCCGCGATCCAGCCCATTCCGAATGCGACGCTGGCGGCAAGCGCAATCGGCACATTGCTCGCCACGGCAAAAACCGCGGTCATGATCGCTGTGCCGCCCGTTGCGATCGCGACGGTTTGATCGGAACCCAATCGGGCTTTGAAACTCGGTAGAAGTAGGCCGCCCAGGATGGCGCCGACCCCGACTCCGGCCAGCAACAGACCATAGAGCGTGGCCTCGCCCTGCAGGGAATCTCTGGAAATAAGCGGCAACAGCGCCCAGAACGCGTTCGCGAAGAACAGGTAGGCGCAAGCGCGTAACAAGGTCGCCCTGAGCGGTCCACTCGAGCGCGCATAGCGCAGCCCCGTGCGCATGGCATTCGAGAAGCGCTCCGCGGGAAGCATGCTGGGAGGTGACGGCGGCGGATTCCACCAGATGAGCGCGGCGACAACCGCAAGGAACGAAACGGCGTCGACCGCAAACGGCGCTGCCATGCCGAGCGTAACGATGAGGAGTCCGGCGAGTGCCGGACCGATTGCACGACTGACGTTGATGCCGATGCTATTGAGCGCGATTGCGGGTTGCAGTGCATCCCTTGGCACCAGCTTCGGAATCACCGCCTGCCAAGCAGGGGCGGCGACGGCCTTACCCGCGCCCAGCAGGAAGGTGAAAAGCAGCAGAACTTGCGCCGTCACCCATTCCCGCCAGACCAGCAGCGCCAGCACCGCGACAAGCGCACACATGCCGAACTGGCAGATGAGCAGGATGCGACGACGGTCGACGATATCCGCGAGGGCGCCCGCCGGCAGCGCGAGCATGAATACCGGCAACGTCGTCGCCGCTTGAACGAGGGCCACCATCGTAGGAGAGGGCGCAAGCGAGGTCATCAGCCAACCGGCGCCGACCGAGTTCATCCACGTGCCTATATTGGAGACGATGGTCGCGCTCCACAGCACCGCAAACGCCCTGTGTCGCAACGGCGCCCAGGCCGACGAAGGCGAGGTAGAACGAGGCGTCTTGTCGAAGTCCGTAGCCATATGGCGCTCTCGAGTCACCCTAAGCGACCGGCCTATCGGTTCTTCGCCAGTCACCCTCGGTGGATCAGGCGCGGGGCTCAGCATCATGCGCATCGCAGAACGCCTTGCGCAGACGGATATCCAACTCCGCGCAGGTCACCCAGAGGGTGATCGTCCAACAAACGGTTCAGTTCGTG
>JAKDMK010000641.1 GCA_030452365.1 Nitrococcus sp. | reverse complement strand
CACCATGTAAAAGGCATCCGTGATCGAGATCAGGCCGTAGCGGTAGAGCGGCCCGGGCAACGCGGCAACGATGGCGGCGGCAATCGCGACGACCAGCGACAACCAGGTCCAGGTCAGGGCCATTCTGCGGTTGTGGGAGCCGATAAGCTGCGTCATGGCGCTCTGTCTCTGGATCAACCCTTTTGCAAGGCTGCCAGTTTAGAGCATTGTCGGGGCGGGAGGACTCCGGCATACTGTGCGCACTGACGAACAGGGATGCAGATGAAAGCCGACTTCGGTCTGTCCGCGTTGATGCGGCGTATCCCGCGGGAATGGGCGCTGCCGTTTTCGCTCGTGATCCTGGTCGTGGGCTGGCTATTCAAACCCGAATTGGGCGACGAGCATCTCAATGGTGCCATGCTCATCTTCGCCTTCGTCGGTTTCTTCGTTGGTGCGGTCACGGCGGCCTTTTCCGCCGTGCGCCACGCCGAACATCTTGCCCATCGCTTCGGCGAGCCCTACGGCACCCTGATTCTCACCTTGTCGGCGATCGCGATCGAAGTGGTGACGGTGATTACCGTCATGCTTCATGGTTCGGCGGATCCGCATTTTGCGCGGGACACCATGTTTTCGGTGCTGATGATTGTCCTCAACGGTGTCATCGGCGTGGGCCTCCTGCTCGGCGGTCTCAGGCATCACGAACAGTCCTACAACCTGCAGGGCACAATCACCTTTCTGAGCGTACTGATCCCCCTGACCGTGCTGGCGCTCATTTTGCCCAACTATACCCGCGGAGGAGGCGAAGGCATCCATACGTTCGGGGAAAGCATTTTTCTGATCATTATTTCGTTCATGCTGTACGGCGTCTTCATTGCCATACAGACGCGCAGGCATCGCAGCTATTTCCTGCCGCCCGAGCCGGAGGGCGCGGGCGCAGCCGATGATTCCGGGCAGCGCGGCTGGTTGTATCACGCGTTTTTCCTGCTGGTCTATCTGCTCCTGGTCGTACTGACCGCAAAGCTTTTCGCCCTGCCCCTCGATATCGGCATCGATCGTACCGGGCTGCCTTCCGCACTGGGCGCGCTGGCGGTGGCGATTCTGGTGCTCGCCCCCGAAGGCGTGGCGGCCATCGCGGCGGCCCGCGCAAATCACATGCAGCGCTCGGTCAATATCGGTCTGGGCACAGCGTTGTCGACGATCAGCCTGACGGTGCCCGCCGTGCTGATTGTCGACCTGACCCTGAATCGCAGTGCCTACCTGGGGCTGAGCGCCGCCTCGACGGTGCTTCTCGTGCTGACCTTCGGGGTCTCCATGCTGACCTTTACCGGCGGGCGCACCAACATGTTGCAGGGCCTGGTGCATATCGCCCTCTTTTTCGCCTACATCGTGCTGATCTTCTTCCCCTGACGCCGGCTCCCGTGTCGCAGGCCGCGGAAGGAGTGCGAGGGTTTGACGGTGCTAACCTGTATTATTCACGAGGCCGACTGGCACTGGCTTGCAAGTTATTGAACGAATTCCGGAATGTGGCATGATGAGGCAAGTTTTGGCATCGAAGCCTGTAGATCGCGCCAGTCTATCGCGGTGCTTGCCGAGTCTCTGGCATGCTCCTCGC
>JAKDMK010000640.1 GCA_030452365.1 Nitrococcus sp. | reverse complement strand
GCCAGGGCATATCCATGTCCTATGTGGAGCAGATATTCAGCAGCCTGCGGCACGCGGGCCTGGTTCAGGGCACTCCGGGACCGGGCGGCGGCTACCGCCTCGGGCATCCGCCGGAGCAAATCTCGGTGGGTGAGGTGATCGCGCTCATGGAAAGCGGACGCGGTCGGCGCACGTATACATCAACCCTCGATCAGATCGTGTGGAGCCGGTTAACCCAACGGATCGATGAGTTCTTGCGTGGCGTGACCTTGGCCGATTTCGTGCGCCAGCCGCAGATTCGCGCGGCTCTTGCACGCCAGTATGCCGGCGGGACGTGGCGCTGTAACGTGTGCGGCGCGCTCGCGCCGCGCCGCAGCCGCGATGGCAGCCGGGTAGCCGGCGCGTGATGACCTACGTCGTCACGGAGCGCTGCATCCGTTGCAAATACACCGATTGCGTAGAGGTCTGCCCGGTGGACTGCTTCCATGAAGGGGGCAATTTCTTGGTGATCGATCCAGATCAATGTATTGACTGTGCCCTTTGTGTGCCGGAGTGTCCGGTGGAGGCGATCTATGCCGATGATCGGCTGCCCGAGGGCCAGGAGCGATTCCTCGATCTCAACGCCGCGCTCGCGCGCGGCTGGCCGGTCATCACTCGGCGCAAGCCACCGCCCGCGGATGCGGATGAATGGCGCACGGTGACCGACAAGCTCCAGTACCTGGAACCCTGAAAAATAGTCAATGATACGTACATCGGATGCCTGGCATCGAACCCGGTCCCCGATGGACCGCATATCGCTATTCCGTTAGGCAGGCAGGGATCGCCACTGTCTCACCCTCTAAATCGCTTGGAATGGCCCCCGCAGATCGCCCACTCATCATGCTTGACGTTAATAATGCATTGCGTCATGATCTCTGCCATGATCGTCTCGATCCGGTGTGCCGACACGGAGGCTCTGGCAAACGGCCTGCGGGTCAAGCGCTTCGTGAACATCGAGCGGGCCGCGCGACGCAAGTTGCGCCAGTTGGAAATCGCCAGCCGTCTTGAGGACCTCCGGGTTCCCCCTGGCAACCGGCTCGAAGCGCTTAAGGGCGATCGAGGCGGGCAACACAGTATCCGCGTCGACGAGAAGTTCCGGGTCTGCTTTCGCTGGACCGCCGCAGGCGCCGAAGAAGTCGAGATCGTGGACTATCACTAGCGGAGTGGAAACCATGCCAAAACTCGCTCCTGTAACCCCAGGAGAGTTGCTGCGCGAGGAGTTTCTGAAGCCGATGGGCCTCTCGCAGTATCGCCTGGCCAAGGAGATCGGGGTACCCGCCCAGCGTGTTGGTGAGATCGTGGCGGGCAAGCGAGCCGTTACTGCCAATACCGATCTGCGCCTATGTCGATTCTTCGGTCTATCGAACGGATATTGGCTACGGGCTCAGGCGGCCTACGACACTGAGGTCGCAGAGGAGGCCCTCTCGGAAACCTTAGCTAAGATCAGGCCCTGGCGGGAATTGCAATCTCACCCTGACCATAGAGCGTAACGAACAAGTGATGAGTAATAGGGGACAGACCAGAATGGCACTTACTTAGCCTTTAATTTGCTAATTATAAACACGTAATTCCG
>JAKDMK010000639.1 GCA_030452365.1 Nitrococcus sp. | reverse complement strand
CAGCGAGCCTATCCCGCGGGCCTGGTTGCGCCTAGCCCGCGATGCGGGGCTCGCGACCGCCCGCACCACCGAGTTTGCGAGCGTCGTGCTGGTCGGGGAACGCACCCGGCTGGTGGCCGTCAAGGCCGTAACAGCCGAATATCCGCTGCGCGGCCGATTGCTGGTGCGGGATGCCCACGCTGCCCCAGAGCGCGCCGCGACGGGCACGCCAAGGCCTGGCACGGTATGGGTGGAGCCGCGGCTGCTGAGCCTGCTGGATCTCGCGGTGGGCGATACACTGCGGTTGGGACGCGCGCGGCTGCGCATTGCTCGGCTGTTGACCCTAGAGCCCGATCGCGGTGGCCTCCTGTTCAGCCTCGCCCCGCGCGTGATGATGAACCCGGCGGACCTGCCGGCAACCGATCTCATCCACCCGGCGAGCCGAGTGCGCTACGAGCTGCTGCTCGCCGGTGGCGATGCCGCGCTGGCGCGCGTGGGCGCCGAGATTCGAGCGCGCGCCGGCGCCGATGTAGAGATTCGCAGCCCGGCCGATGCGCGCCCTGGTGTCATCGAGGCCATCGACCGGGCACGGCGCTTTCTGGGTCTGGCCGCCCAGCTCACCGTG
Source organism: Nitrococcus sp. (assembly GCA_030452365.1). Lineage (GTDB taxonomy): Bacteria > Pseudomonadota > Gammaproteobacteria > Nitrococcales > Nitrococcaceae > Nitrococcus. The sequence goes on along the minus strand of JAKDMK010000639.1, from coordinate 988 downwards.
ATCGTGGCAGGCGTGGCGGTGTTGCTCACCGTGCGTCACTACGCCGCGCACCAGCTCACCGCTGTGGCGGTGATGCGCTGCCTCGGGGCGACCCAGCGCCGAATGGCGGGGTTATTGGCCTGCAAGCTCGCCTGGCTGGCGCTGATCGCCGGCGCTCTGGGCGCCGCGGCCGGTTTCGCTCTGCACGCGCTGATGCTCTCCTTCGTCGCCGAACTCTTCGCACGCGAGCTGCCCCCGCCTGGGTTGCGACCGCTGGCGGTGGGTTGGCTGACAGCGGCCGCGGCACTGGGTGGCTTTGCGCTGCCGACCTTGCTGCGGCTGCGGCGGGTGACACCGATGCGGGTGCTGCGCGGGGATCTGGGCGGCAACGTGCTGCACGGACAGCTACCGCTGGTGGCGGCACTGGCGGTGATCCTGGCGCTGATGTTCTGGCAGGCCGGCGACGTCCGCCTGGTGCTCTATGTCTTCGGCGCACTTACCGGGACGGTAGCGGTGTTGGCACTTGCGGCTTGGGGTTTGGTGTGGCTTGCCCAGTGCTGGTATCGCCGCTCCGGTCGCGCTCACCTGCTGTGGCTCTCGGGGCTGACGCGCCGTCCGTGGACGGCGGTGGTGCAGATGGTGGCCATCGGCTGCGGGCTCATGGCGCTGTTCCTGCTGGTGGTGGTACGGCAGGACCTGCTCGCCGCTTGGCGCAATACCATACCGCCCGATGCTCCGAACCATTTCCTGGTCAATATTCAGCCGCAGGAGGTGGCAGGCGTGCGAGGGCTGCTCGCCGAGCGTGTGGGCGTGGAGCCCGTGTTCTATCCGATGGTCCGCGGCCGGCTCACGGCCCGCAACGGTACCGAGCTCTCAGCCGAGAGTTATGAGGACCCGGAGGCACGGCATTTCCTGCGCCGGGTGTTTAACCTCTCCTGGGCCTCTGAGCTACAGCAAGGCAACCGCATCGTCGCTGGACACTGGCAGCGGGGCGAAGCGCCCGCATGGT
>JAKDMK010000638.1 GCA_030452365.1 Nitrococcus sp. | reverse complement strand
TGTGATCTGATCGATCAGCAGCTGTTCAACTCGCAATAGGCGCTCCGGACCAGCCGATTCTGCTATGCCTTGCGCTCGCTACGACAAGCCAGCGTGGTATTGGTTACCCCTCCTTGCCACTTGTTCTGTAACATCTCTTATATTGCGATTCCAGACATGCATGTCATGTCAGTGGCGTTACAATGCGGCTGAGAAGAGGCGCAAGACTGCAAACTTGAACCTGAGGATTGATCCGAATCTGAAGGAGGCTGCGGAGAAGTTGCTCTCCAACTGGCTTCGCGAGCGGGGCGATGTCGACGGCGAGCAACTGTGCAAGCGGCAAGGCAAACGCTGAATGCTGGACACCCTCAAATACAGCAAACAATTGCAAAGTGTAGGCGTCAGCCAGGCACAGGCCGACGCCCAAGCCGAAGCACTACGCGAGGCAATTGCAGAGTCGGTCGCCACGACGGCGCAGCTCGATGGCGTGGCCGCCGCGTTGCACTCCGACCTGTCTGCCGTAGAGCAACGCCTCGATACCAAGATCGAGGCCGTAGGGCAATGGCTCGAAACCAAGATCAACAATGTAGAGCAACGGCTCGATACCAAGATCGACGCACTAGAGCAACGCCTCGATGCCAAGATAGACACCATGGCACAAAGCTTGAGCGCCGAGATCAGACAGGTCAGCGCCGATGTAAAAACCCTACGCTGTGTCGTCGGGCTCTTAGCCGGCCTGGTAACCGCTGTGTTGGTCAAACTGCTGCTGATGTGAGCGAGCATGAGGCGCCTGGCCGATAAACACCATCGCCCCACTTCTCCCTCATTCTGTGTTGGTCTGAAGCGTCAGATGAGCCAGATGCGCGGGTAGGCGAGCACAGTGATAAATAACGTGCCCCTCACACCGCCCGTCCTTGTGATGGAAGAACGGGCGCAGGCCGAGCTCGGATTCCCGGCTGCGCAAGACGAAAATGGAAGCGGTCCGCCAGGCGGGTGTATTACTTGACCACGCGCAAAGCCGGCTTCTTGGGGCCGCTCCGACGGGTATCACTCCCGCCCGGAGCGGATGGTGGCTCATCACCGTCCGACTCGCTGAAGAGCATCCCCTGGCCGTTCTCCCGGGCATACACTGCCAATACGGCCTGTACGGGGAGACAGACATCGCGCGCCGCCCCCCCAAAGCGTGCATTGAAATCGATCGTATCGTTGCCGAGATTCAATGCCCGTACGGCTCGTGGTGCCACATTGAGCACGAGTTTGCCCTTATCGGCATACTCAAGCGGCGCATTCAAGCCTTCCTGAGTCGTATCGATCAGTAGATAAGGCGTCAGACCGTTGTCGACAATCCATTCGTATAAGGCGCGGATCAGATAGGGACGACTGGAGGTCATATTCATGGCTCGTAATCGCCGATCAAGCGCGCATTGCCCGTTCCGCCTCGGTAAGGCTCTTCTGGAAGGATTCCAATGCGAACAGTCGCTCCTGATAGTCGTGAATACCTTCAGAGCTTGCCGGGATTTCGACCCCGTAGTAGGGCAGCCGCCACATAAGCGGCGCTAAGGCACAGTCCATCATAGTAAGCTCGCCACTGAGAAAGAATGCCGTTCCTGACGCG
>JAKDMK010000193.1 GCA_030452365.1 Nitrococcus sp. | reverse complement strand
CTCGGCGCGCAACCTGATTTCGGGTTGGCGCAGCAGGTTTTTGACCGGCTGGGGAAAGAGGCCGAAGCGATCAATCATCTCAACTTGTAGCTCACGCAGCGTCTCTTCGGTGCGCGCGCTGGCGATGCGCTTATACATTACCAGCCGGGAATGGATATCGGGTAGATAGTCCTCCGGCAGCAGCGCCGGAATGCGCAGATCCACCTCGGTGGCAGCGTCGGCATGCGTGTCGAACACGGGCTCATGTCCCGAGCGCAGGCTCTGCACGGCGCGTTCCAGCAGGCCGGAGTAGAGCGTGAATCCGACCTCCTGAATTTGGCCGCTTTGCTCTTCGCCCAGCAGTTCGCCGGCGCCCCGAATCTCAAGGTCGTGACTGGCGAGTGAAAACCCGACCCCAAGCTCCTCGATCGCGCCGATCGCCTCCAGGCGCTTGATCGCGTCCGCTGTCATCAGATCCTCGGGCGGCGCGATCAGGTAGGCGTAGGCGCGATGATGGGAGCGCCCGACGCGGCCCCGAAGCTGGTATAGCCGTGCCAGCCCCAAGCGATCGGCGCGGTTGATGATAATGGTATTGGCACTGGGGATGTCGATGCCGCTTTCGATGATGGTCGTGCAGACCAGCACATTGAAGCGCTGGTGATAGAAGTCCAGCATCACGCGCTCGAGCTCGGCCTCGCGCATTTGGCCGTGGGCGATTCGCACGCGCGCGTCCGGGATCAACTCATGGACTTGGCGTGCGATGCGCTCGATGCTGCGCACCTCGTTGTGCATGAAATACACCTGACCACCTCGATGCAGCTCGCGCAGACAGGCTTCTTGGATAAGCGCGTCATTCCATTGGTTGACGAAGGTCTTGACGGCAAGTCGACGCGCCGGCGCCGTGGCAATAATCGACAGGTCGCGAAGCCCGGCGAGCGCCATATTCAGGGTTCTCGGTATCGGTGTCGCGGTGAGCATCAGCACGTCTACATTGGCGCGCAGGCTTTTGAGCTTCTCCTTCTGCCGGACGCCGAAGCGATGTTCCTCATCGATGATCAGCAGCCCTAGGTTTTTGAAGCGCACGCTATCCTGCAGCAGTTTATGGGTGCCTATGACGATGTCCACCTTTCCGGCCGCCAGATCCTGCAGCGCGGCATTCTGCTCTTTTTGGCTGCGAAAGCGCGAGAGCTGCTCGACCCGCACCGGCCAGTCGGCGAAGCGGTCGCGGAAGTTACGGAAGTGCTGCTGAGCAAGCAACGTGGTAGGAACCAGCACCGCGACCTGGCGACCGTCTTGCACCCCCACGAACGCGGCGCGCATGGCGACCTCGGTCTTGCCGAAGCCGACATCGCCGCAGATCACGCGGTCCATGGGCTGGCTCGACCTCAGATCGTGCAGCACGGCGTCGATGGCCTGCTGCTGATCGGGTGTCTCCTCGAAGGGAAACTGGCTTGAGAACGCCTCGTATTCCTCACGCGGGAAGTCGTAGGCATGGCCGTGTGCTGCCGCGCGGCGGGCATAGATCTCCAATAGCTCGGCGGCTACATCACGCGCCCGCTCCGCGGCGCGCCTGCGCGCGCGTTGCCACTGCTCGCCGCCGAGTCGATGCAGCGGTGCATGCTCGGGGTCCATCCCCGTATAGCGGCAGACCAAGTGCAGCGCCGAGACCGGTGCATAGAGCTTGTCGCCGCCGGCGTATTCAATGGTCAAGAACTCCGTGGCAACCCCGCCCACCTCGATGATCTGCAGCCCCTGGTAGCGGCCGACGCCGTGATCCTTGTGCACCACCGGCGCGTCGAGGTGGAGATCAGTCAGATCGCGGATGATCGCCTCCGGATCGCGCTCCGCGGCCTGTCGGCGGCGTCGCTGCTGTGCCCGGCCGGCGAATAGAGCTACCTCGGGGATCAGCGCGAGCTGTAGCTGTGGCTCGTCGAGTTGCATCCCCTGCTCAAGCGCAGCCACGGCAACGGCGAGCCTGGGCGTGCGGTTGAGGAATTCGGACCAGCCCTCAACCCGTTCGGGGTGCACCTCGATGCCTTGCAGCCGCTGCAATAGATCCTCGCGCCGCCCGGCTGATTCGGCGATGAATAACACGCGCCCGCTGTAGCCCTGCAGAAACTGCTGCAACCGGGCCAGGGGATTTGCCGATTGCGGTGCCATGTGCAGATCGGGAATTGTCGTGGTGGCAAAGCGCGCCCGGCCGGAGCCGGCGGCCTCGATCGTGTGCTCATGACAGCGCACCCGGCGAAAACGCTTGAGCCGTGCGCGCAGCTCATCCGGCGCGAGATAGAGGTGCTCGGGGGCGAGCAGGGGCCGTTCGCGGTCGTGTCGGCGCTGCTCATAGCGCTGCTCGATATGGCGCCAAGCCCCGTCAAGCTCGGCATTCACCGCGCCTACAGCGACGCTGAGAGTATCGTTCGGCAGATAGTCAAGCAGCGAGGCCGTCTCCTCGAAGAACAGCGGCAAGTAGTATTCGATGCCGTTCGGCAACCGCCCTGCGCTTACCTCTCGATAGATGAGGCTGGTGGTGGGATCGCCCTCGAAGAGTCTGCGGTAGTTGCCGCGAAAGCGGGTAATCGCTTCCTCGTCGGTGGGAAATTCACGCGCCGGCAGTAGCTCGATGCGATCGATGCGCCCACGGCTGCGCTGGCTCTCCGCATCGAAGATGCGGATGGAATCGACCTCGTCATCGAAGAGGTCGATGCGATAAGGCTCATTGCTGCCCATCGGAAAGAGATCGAGGATCGAGCCGCGCACCGCGAACTCGCCGTGTTCCATGACTTGCGAAACGCAGCGGTAGCCGGAGCGCTCCAGTCGTGCGCGCATGTCCTCGAGCACCATGCGCTCGCCGGTTCGGACGATGAAAACTCGGCCCTCCAGGTAGCTTGCCGGGGCGATGCGCTGGATCAACGTGGCAATGGGGACAATGAGTACGGAGCGCTGATTGGCAGGTAACCGGTAAAGAGTGCACAGGCGCTGAGAGACGATGTCCTGGTGGGGCGAGAAGACGTCGTAGGGTAATGTTTCCCAATCCGGCATTACCTCGATGTCCAATGCCCCACCACTGAAGAAGCGCAGTTCCGTCTCCAACTGCTGAGCAAGCTGCGCGCTTGCCGCCGCGACTAGGGTCAAACTTGGACCCGCGGCGGCTGCATTGGCGATGGCGAGCGCTTGTGCGGGGCCGGGCAGCCCATACCAGTCCAGACATTGGCCCGGCCTGCCCGGTAGCGGAGGTTGCATGGGAGTCACGAAGTTTGAGGCCATGGTGCGTCGGCTGGTTGGCGAGCAAGACCCGCAATATCGGTCGTGGTGGTGCCTGCCCAGGCAGGGCACGCGGTGGCGCAGCCAAGTGTAATCAATCACCGCCGTAGGGGAAACAGTTTGCACCACCCAGGGCCATTGCACATAAATCAGGCGTCCGGCGCCAGCACTTTGGGTCGCTAACTCTCCTCTCAAACGGCCTGTAGACGCTTGGTTTGAATACGGCGTTTGCCGCTGCCCTGCGGGCGCAGCGCTGTAGGGTAGATAAGCGATAGCGCATCCACCAGAAGTTCCACCCAAGCCCAAATCAGATGTTCTACAGTTTGTTGGCACATATCGCCCGGAAGAGCTAATGGAAAAATTCGATGTGTTTTCCGTCCGTGACCTCAGGAACCGGTCCGGGGATCTGCTGCGGCAGGCCGAGGCCGGCAGGATGTCGTTGATCACCAAGCATGGCACACCCGCCATCTTGGCCCTGCCGTTTGATAAGCACCTCCTCCGGTACGGGGTGCACCGGGCGCTGGCCTTGCATCTTTTTGAATCACGCCAGCTTACGCTCGCGCAGGCGGCCAAGGTTGCGGAGATATCGGTCGAGGAGTTCGTGGCGTTGCTCGCCGAGGCCGGAATACCCGCCGTTGACTACCCGCCCGGCGAGTTGAAGGAGGATCTGGACGCCGCGTTGTGAGCGATGTAGTCGTCGCCGACACCGGATCGCTGATCGGCTTGGCCAGATCGCGTAGGTTGGGGTGAGTTTGCGAACCCCAACTTATTCATATCCAACGCCATCACCGGCATCCCAGAAATCATTCGGGCACAATCATGGAGCGGTCATTGTTGGGGTCCCCCGTCACCCCAACCTCTCACGGCTACGCGGCCTATGCCGCGTCCCGAATGCCGGCGTGAATTACAATCTCATCGAACGGCGCCCTCAGAGTTCCTTGGCCGGTCTTCTCAAGCAAACCCAACTCCACTAATGCCGCTACATCAGTATTGACATTCTTGTAGTTTCGCCCCAGTTTTTGAGCGACTTGGTGCGTATTCAGCTCTTCATCGGAAGCCACGCAACGCAGCAGCTCCAATCGCTTTTCAGTCAATGCCGAGAAAAGCTCATGCAGGGTCGCAAACGCAAGCCGGGGCGTCACATCCTCGTTGGCTTCGACGCTCCGCCAAGTCTTCGCGAACGCCTCGAGGGCAGCTCGCGATTTGAGCACTTCAACTTTTATCCGGTTCATAGCCATCTCCAACCCGCCAGGCGGGTACAGTCTTGCTGAAAGTCTTACAGCAGTCTGTCCAACGATGTGAGCTCATACCGTTCTTCACGGTTCTCATAATGCCGATGGTCCCCTTTTCCTGCTTCGTTGTCGTATCGAACGATGCAGTTACCCCCGCGGCCGCAATACAAGCGGTATTTGAGGCCGTGTGGCCGTTCCCGGGTCTTATCGGAAAGCTCCCAAATCACCATTTCCACGACGAGACTGTCCTGCTCTCCCTTGTAGCGGAAAAGCTGCCTTGCTTTCATAAGCGCCAAGGATATAACGCTTGTTGCAATGGTTTAAGGCACCATAATATACGGATAGTTTTAGAATAACCGATCTGCGTTGCGGGTGAAGGACGCTTGCAGGTATCGAGCTGGTCGAGTCCGTCGATGTGCAACCCATCGCACGCGACCCAGACGATGACCCGGTCCTCGCCTGCGCGCTCGCCGCAGGAGCCGGCCTCATCGTCTCTGGCGATCCCAATTTGCTCGATCTTGCCACCTACGAGCGCGTTCCCATCGTCACGCCGGCTGATCCCGTAAACAGGACAGTGCCTGGTGCCTGCGCACACGATCATGGTTGGTCGACCAGATCGTCCAGGTCCACGCCAAGCTCCTTAGCCAGAGCCTGCAATACACGCACTCGTCCATCACGCTGCCCCGTTTCGATCTGCGAGAGGTAGTTCTTGCTGATTCCCGCGCCATCTGCGAGCGCCTGCTGAGTGAGCCCACGAAATTGACGCCACACCCGCACGGGGGTCTCTCCGGCCAGCAGCCGGTCAACCACCTCACTCGGCACCAGCTCCGCTTCGCCGCGGCCGAGCCGCTCGTAGAATTCGTCCACCAGTGCGACGTCCCGGGTGTCCTCCAGG
>JAKDMK010000637.1 GCA_030452365.1 Nitrococcus sp. | reverse complement strand
GTTTTGCTGTTTTGGTAGCGGAAGGTGACCTGCCCGTCCTGGCAGGAGACAATATCCTTCTCGGCAATCACGCCCCGGTAGAGATAGCGGCCAAGATAGACCAGCGCCTTGGCGCCGGCGCCGACGGCCTCGCAATGCACGACCCATTTCTCCGGATGGCGCGGTGGCGGGCAGAGCCCGGCCTCCTCGATCGCTGAGAGCATTTTGGCCCGAAATACTTTGGCCAGGGCCTTGTGATTGAACAGATACGCCGATTTGCCCTTGGGCGTTTTGGTGCGCCAGAGGCAGTTTTTGGTATCAATCGCTGCAGCGGGCATCGCCAGATGCACATGGGGGTGGTAATCGAGCCGGCGCGAATGGGTATGCAGCACGGCGATGACACCGGGTGTCCCCTGCAGTTGTCGCAACCCATGCTCGGCCGGAGCCCACCCCCTCAGCTCGTCCGCGTTACAACTCGTCGGTCTGAGGCGGAGCCTCGCTAGATCTATGCGGCTCGCTGGGGTCGATGGTGCAATACGAGGAGCTGGCGAGGCTCTAGTGCCAACTCCGCGTATGTCCTTCCTTCGTCGTCAGAGAACTCGACCTCGTAGGCGCCATCTAGCAGCTCCACTACCGTGCCAACCTGACCGCGTACGAGTCGGTGCTCTGGCAAATCGGAGAGAAGGGCTACAACGTCGAGTAGTTGGGGTTCACGTTTCATATCCGGTGCCTCTACTTCAGGTAGCGACTTGTGAGCCGAGGTGCCGCTTCACCTTGCCGGATGATCCAGGCGCTGCGCAAGAGTGCCGAAGCCTGTGGGCCGTTGATCGGACAATCAATGACATACCGAACTCCGAATCGATCAGTCCCTGCCGGTTGCGCGTCTGCTTGGGCTGCGGCCTCAAGGAGTGTAGTACGAAGATCCGCGGCATGATCAGCTGTAATGCCAAGAACCGCCGAGAATACGCGAGCCTTGTGCTTGCCCCTCGGGTGATCCGGGTTCAGACAGTACTCGCTGAGCTTCTTACGATCCACGACGGCGCGGTCTCCGTTGGGCAGTCTCATGGCCGAAAGCTTACCACGGACCCGTCGCGTGGGGACGATGGACCCAGATGGCACACACCGCCGAACAATCCGCTCCACCGGACGGCAATTCCGCTGCGCTCCATTGCCGCCGCTGAGCTTGGCCGTTAGCGCCCCCGAGGTGTGGTCAGGTAGAATTCGGCCATGGCGAAGACTGACAAGCTGATTCAGAAAATCCTGCAAGGCCGATCGGATGCCAGCATCGGCTTCGAAGAGTTACGCTCATTGCTGAAAACCCTCGGTTTTGAAGAGCGTATTCGTGGCAGTCATCACATCTATCGCCGCGCTGATGTGGAAGAGCGTTTAAATCTTCAGCGTGAAGATGCTAAAGCCAAACCCTATCAAGTTCGTCAAGTGCGTGCCGTGATCTTGAAATATCGGCCAGGAGTCGATGACGATGCATAAATACGAAGTAATTATTTACTGGAGTCAGGAGGATGCTGCGTTCATAGCTGAAGTACCGGAGTTGTCCGGTTGCATGGCACACGGCAGTACCCAAATAGCAGCTTTGGAAAATATCAATCAAGCCATCGAG
>JAKDMK010000033.1 GCA_030452365.1 Nitrococcus sp. | reverse complement strand
GCACGAGCTGGCGGTGGGGCTACGCCAAACATCGGGGCCGGTGCTGGATAAACCAGGGGATCTGGCGGCGCTGTTGACCAACCTCGAAGCGCAAGATGTATTATTTATCGACGAAATCCATCGACTCTCACCCGTCATAGAGGAAGTTCTCTACCCAGCGATGGAGGACTTCAAAATCGATATCCTGATCGGCCAGGGACCAGCGGCACGCTCCATTAAGCTTGATCTGCCGCCATTCACTCTGGTGGGCGCTACGACTCGAGCGGGCTTGCTCACCTCTCCCCTGCGGGATCGCTTCGGCATTGTGCAGCGCCTCGAGTACTATTGTGTAGAGGATCTCGCAGCCATTGTGCACCGCTCCGCGAGCCTCTTGGCGTTGGCTCTGGATAATGCCGGGGCGTTAGAAATCGCGCAGCGCGCGCGCGGAACCCCCAGAATTGCTAACCGCCTGCTGCGCCGCGTGCGGGATTTCGCCGAGGTCAAGGCAGACGGGCAAATCACGCTGGAAGTAGCAAAGGCCGCAATGAACCTGCTTAACGTGGACGGCAATGGCTTCGACGTCCAGGATCGTCGCCTGCTACTGACCATAATCGAGAAATTCGACGGCGGACCGGTCGGGTTGGACAACCTAGCGGCGGCGATCGGTGAGGAACGCGGCACCATCGAGGACGTGCTCGAGCCTTATCTGATCCAGCAGGGGTTTATAAAGCGCACGGCGCGAGGGCGCATGGCGACGCGCAACGCTTACGTGCATTTTGGCTATGCGCCACCTGCGCGGATGCACGACTCGATGCTGGATCTGTTCGACGACGCCTGAGAACGTCGTGGGCGCAATGAAGCTATTTCACCCCAGATCCACGCTGACATTGATTCTGTATGGCTTTGGGGTCGTATCATTGCCGCTTTTCTTGGCCTTGGCCTACGCCGGGCTATACGTTGACCGACTCTCTGAGCAGGCCCAGACTGCAGTCTACAATGCGGCCCAAGCAATCCAAGGCAGCCGCAGCCTAGCGGAGGCGCTCACCGCGATGGAGCGAGCGGCGCGACAGTATTTGTTGCTGGGCGACAGATCGCTGCTCAAAGTTTACCAGCAAACCCACCGCGAGTTTCAGTCCATCGTCAACCGCCTGAGCGATGTCACTGCTGCAGCACCACAGCGCGGCCACATCCGTGCCATCGGAGAGCAGGAAGCGGAACTGTTTCAGCGCCTGTCGGATCACAACGTGCGCCAGAGGGTGACGCAGAAGGAGGTCGTGGATATCTTCATCGCACTGCACAAGCTCGCCGATCAGATCAGCAGGGGTAGCAACCGGCAGATCGATCACGAGGTGCACGTTATGCAGCAGACAGCCGCGATGGCTCAGCGAGTGTTGTTCTGGCTGGCCATCGCGCTTATTCCGCTGACCCTTATCTCGACGGCGATCTTCACCGTGCTGATCTCGCGACCCGTGCGCCAAGTGGACAACGCAATCCGCCAGCTCGGCGATGGCCGCTTCGCTACGGCTATTGAGGTTTCGGGACCGCAGGATTTACATGCCCTGGGCGAACGCCTCGAATGGCTGCGCCGTCGCTTGATCGAGCTCGAGAGTGAGAAGACACGCTTCCTGCGTCACGTCTCGCATGAGCTCAAGACACCACTTACCACCATCCGGGAGAGCACGGCTCTGCTAGGGGAAGAAATAGTTGGCGCGCTAAACAGTGAACAGCGTGAAATCACTCAGATTCTCCACGAAAGCGGGCGCCGCCTGCAGACGCTGATCGAGGATCTGCTCGATTTCTCCCGTATGCAAGCGCACCGTCCCGCGCTCAACCTCGCCCGGGTGGACATGAACGTGCTCATCGAAAGCGTGCTGCAGAACCATAAGGCGGCAGTTAAAGCAAAATCGCTGCAGGTGAGAACCAAGCTAGCCGAGTGCCAGCTCATTGGCGATCGGGGAAAGCTGCAAACCGTGGTGGATAACCTGCTCTCTAATGCAATCAAATTCTCACCCTCGCACGGTGTGCTCACAATCCACACGCTGCAGATGGAAAACGCCGCCGTGCTGGACATCACCGATCAAGGTCCGGGCATCGCCGTCGCGGAACGCGATAAGATATTCGAAGCCTTCTTCCAAGGTGCGATCCAGCCCAAGAGCTACGTCAAGGGCTCAGGGCTCGGGCTGTCCATCGCCCGAGAGTATGTGCTGGCACACGATGGACGCATTGACGTTCTTGAGACACAGGGCCGGGGCGCGCGCATGCGGGTCATGCTGCCGCGCCGTGCGGTACCGCGGCTGGTGGCCGTCAACTGAATAGCGAAAACGAACATCATACGATCAAAAGCGTCACCACAGGCTTTCATGCATGCGCAAAATGCGGCTCACGTTGATCCCGCTCGTTCTCTTGCTGGTAACGGGCTGTCGGTATTTTCCAATCAGCAACGGCGGGGCTGCGAGCGGCGTCGGAACACATGATGCAGTCGAGCTTACGCACTCCCAAGCAAGACAGATTGCCGAGCTTCTGAGCTATTATAGAACTCTCAACGGGCTCGGCGAGGACCGGCTGAGAACCCTCCTCGCTCAGCTCCAAGGCGATTTAAAAGAGTATGGTTGCGGTACGGCGCGGTTGAAATCTGCTATGATACTCAGTCAGTTATCAGCCAAAGAAAGCGACCCCAGTGCCGGAGCCATATTGGGCATTTGTCTATATGATGTATTCACCCGATACTCGCCGGAGGGCAAGCTTGCGCTTTTGCTGCGAGACCTGATCGAGGCACGCAGGGCGGCAAGCCGCGCGCAATCCGAGACAAGCAATTACCACCACAAGCTCAGGGCGCTGCAGGACGAGAATAAAAAGTTGCACAAGCAGCTCGAAGGTCTAAAGGCCATTGAGCAAAGCATTCAGCAGCGTAATGAGCACTAGGGCCTGTTGATACTCACCACGGAGGCGTCGTGGCAAGTGTCAACAAGCCGTAAGCATTGATGGAGTGAAAAATAACATGGCCACAGACTACCGTATCCTGGTGGTCGACGACGATCCGGGGGTGCTGCGCCTGCTGTCGATTCGGCTTAAATCCAATGGCTACGAGGTTGCGACCGCCCAAAGCGGTGAGGAAGCGCTAGCGAACTTTGCAGCCGTCAGGCCGCACGTGGTGATCACGGATCTGCGCATGGACAATATGGACGGTATGACGCTGTTCGAGAACTTGCGCAAGCAGCACCCGACCCTGCCAGTGATCATCCTCACCGCCCACGGCTCTATTCCGGATGCCGTGGAGGCGACAAAAAACGGTGTCTTCGGTTTCGTCACCAAACCGTTCGAGTCTGCAGCGTTATTGGAACAGGTAGAGAGCGCCTTACGTCTTTCAGGCGTCGTGGAGCCAGCCGGCATGGCTACGCAGAACAATAGCTGGCGCGCCGAGATCATCAGCCGCAGTCCCTTGATCGAGGATGTCCTGCGGCGCGCGAAGATGATCGCCCCGAGTGAGGCCAGCGTATTCATACAGGGTGAGAGCGGCACCGGCAAAGAGCTGTTGGCGAAGGCGATTCACAACACGAGCGGTCGCAGCAAACGGGCTTTCATCGCCGTCAACTGCGGTGCGATACCCGAGCCGCTGCTGGAATCTGAGCTCTTTGGCCATAAAAAAGGCGCCTTTACAGGCGCTAATCAGGACCATGACGGGCTATTCAAAGCCGCCGACGGCGGTACGCTTTTTCTTGACGAAATCGGCGATATGCCGCTCGCGCTCCAGGTCAAACTGTTGCGAGTGCTACAGGAGCATCTGGTACGGCCCGTCGGCCACACCCAGAGCCTACCCGTCAATGTGCGGATCATCTCCGCCACCCATCGTGATCTGGAAGAGGAGATGACCGAGGGTCGTTTTCGCGAGGATCTCTACTACCGCCTCAACGTAGTCAGCTTATCGCTACCGTCGCTCTCGGAACGCCGGGAGGATGTGCCCGTGCTGGCCAATCACTTCCTTCATCAGTTGGCGCAAAAGTACGCAAAGAATCTCAAGGGCTTGTCACAGGAGGCCATGGAACACCTGGTCAGCGCACAGTGGCCAGGGAATATTCGCCAGCTCTACAACGTAATGGAGCAGGTGACTATCTTGTCCACCACGCCGATCATCTCCTATGATCTGGTACAGCAAGCCTTGCGGGGGAATACTTCGGGGCTACCCCCGTTCGCCGATGCCCGCCGCGACTTCGAGCGCGGCTATCTAGTCAAACTACTACAAATTACTGGAGGCAATGTCAGCCGCGCAGCGCGACTGGCAAAGAGGAATCGTACCGAATTCTATAAACTGCTCAATCGGCACGAGCTCAATCCTGGCATCTTCAAGCAGGCGCGTTAGTAACGGGGACAACACACCCGTTGCCTTGCAATCGCTGCGTTGCCGTTCAGTGACGAGACGAGAGCTCGTAAGAGCAAGCGGTATGGCCGTCATATCAGGCCTTGCCGTCGCCGAATAGCGACGTAGAGACAAGGGTTGCACCCGCCTCTGGCTATCCCAGTACATTTTTTAGTAATGTGCGTTCAAGCCCGGTAGGTTGCCGATCATGGCACATTGTGAGGGAGAAAAACGTGTTCAGCCGTCCATAACGCGGGTAAGCTATGGCAAGCGGCCGAACCGGGGAATGACAAGATTCAGCCAGGAAGGCAACGGTCTGTCGCTGTTCAACGACGATTTTGCGTGACAAGGGACTGAATAAATACCGAACAAAAAAGGTATTCAGATGATTTAACGCGGTTTATTGTCAATCGGCACAGGAGTTGCCTATTCATCTTAAACGGCAGCCAGCCACCGCAAACGCGCTCTCCACGTACAAAGTACGTGGATAGAAAACAGCGAGAGGGCTTCGATCGGCACAACCGCGCACGATGATTTCGCACCTGTAGGCTTAAGCAAGCCCCGTCACCCCCTCATTCCGGCCTGCAGGTGCTTTCTTCTTTCCTTGAGGCAAACCCCCGGGTCGACGTGACTTCGACCCGGGGGTTTTCTACGTTGATTGGCAGGGGGAGTATGGGTTGCCCTTGCACAGTCGGATAGTTACATTGGTCCGGGCTTGGAGAGTGGTGGATACGAACGCGGATAGAATGGATGAACGACGTAACTGTACCCCTCGGCAGCCACGTGTTTTTCATTGGCCGATCCGGGTATATTACGAGGATACGGACAGTGGCGGCGTGGTCTATCATACGAGCTACCTGCGGTTCATGGAGCGGGCTCGCACCGAGTGGCTACGGGCCATCGGCTTTGAGCAGGACTGGCTGCGCCGTGAGCTCGGTCTTCTCTTTACGGTCCGATCTGTGCGAATTGACTTCCTAATGCCTGCCTTTTTCAATAGCCAGCTGGCAGTCGATACCTGGGCAGCCTGCCACCGCCGCGTCGGCTTGCGTTTCACTCAGCACATCCGGCACGCGCAGGACGATAACGCAAAGGGTGGGGTTCTATGTCGAGCGGATATCGAAGTGGTGTGTATCGACGGTGAGAATCTGCGGCCACGACCCATACCCAGCGCCATCTATGCGGAGCTAATGAATGTCGGTTGATCATTCCATAGCCGGGTTGATCCTCAATGCGAGCTTCATCGTGCAGGTCGTCATACTGATTTTGCTTGGCGCATCGATTAGCTCCTGGACCCTTATATTCCGGAAACGGCAAACGATCGGTCAAGCGCAGAGCGGGGCGAGTGCATTCGAGGATCGCTTCTGGTCTGGGGGCAATCTCGCCGAGGTTTATGCCCAGGTAAGCCAGCCGCACGAGGATACGGGGGGATTGGAGCGTATATTCCGAGCCGGTTTTCGCGAGTTCACGCGCATGCGCAAGCAAGGCAGCAATCCAGAATCCGTCGTGGAGGCGTCTCACCGGGCGATGCGCGTGTCTCTGCAGCGAGAGATCGATAGCCTAGAGAGCTATATCCCGTTTCTTGCGACGGTCGGTTCGACCAGCCCCTATATCGGACTCTTCGGGACCGTATGGGGGATCATGAACGCCTTTAACGCCATCGCGAACATGCAACAGGCGACGCTCACCACCGTCGCACCCGGCATAGCCGAGGCTCTGGTGGCGACAGCGATGGGGCTATTCGCGGCGATCCCCGCGGTGATTGCGTACAACCGCTACGCGAGCCAGATCGAGCGGCTTATCAGTCACTACGAGATCTTCATGGAAGAATTCGCGAGCATTCTCCAACGCCACGTACACAGCGCGCCTCTGGCTACCAAGGCAGTCCCTGCGGACAAGACAGTCCCAGCGGAGTAAACGAGGAGATTGTCGGGTGCCGATTTCGACTGTGATGAATGCGCGCCGTCATCGCCGCCGCCTGTTGGCAGAGATCAACGTCGTGCCGTATATCGACGTCTCTCTCGTATTGCTGGTCATCTTCATGGTTACCGCGCCTTTACTCTATCAAGGCGTGGAGGTGAATCTCCCGCAGGCCAACGCCGAGCCGATACCACCTCAACAAAACGCGCCAATCATCGTCGTGCTGGATCGAGACGGCAACTACTACCTCACGATCGGCGAGGACCGAGGGAAAGCAGTGACCTCCAGGAGCCTGTTGGTAAAGGTCGCCGCCGTAATGCGCCAGCGACCAAAAACCCAGGTTCTGATTCGCGGCGACAAGCAAGTGCCATACGGCAAGATCGTTGAAATGATGGCCCGGCTGCAGCAGGTGGGCGTAGCCCAGGTCGGTCTCATGACTCACCCTCCCGCGGAGCGCTGATGGGCATTCGCGTGCGTACCTCGCTCAATCTCGGCTATTCCTTGGTGTTGCATGCCGCAGTACTGCTGCTACTGGGCCTGAGCTTTGCTTTTTCGCCCTCGCCGTCACCTTCCCCGCCCGCCGGCCAGGAGGCGATGCAAGCCGTTGCCATTGACGAGCAGGAGATACAGGCGGCCATCGAGCACATGCAGGCCAAGCGTCAAGAGCAACAGAGCCACAGGGCGCAGAAACTTGCAACGCTGGAGAAGCAAACCGAGCAGCTCCAGCAGCAACGGGAATCCCTGGCCGCACAGCGCGAGGCTGAGAAGCTGCGCCTTGCTGCGTTAACAGAGCGGCGCACGCAAGCAGAGCAGCAGCTGGCCGAGCTGCATAAACAACAACAACAACAGCAGCTAGCCGAAGCAAAAGCGCGGGCAAAAGAACAGGCCCGCATTGAGCAGCAAAAGCGCCAAGAGGCCGAGGCGAAACGCGAGCGCGAGGCCGAGCAGCAACGCCTTGCCAAGCTGGAGAAACAACGCGCGCAAGAGGAACGCCAGAAGGCGGCCGAGGCGGCCGAGGCGGCCGCCCGTGCGGCGGCCGTCGCACAAGAGACGGCCCTGGCGCGGGGGATGGCCACGGCGAAAAACCAGTACATTCCGGCCATAGCGCGAAGTGTGGAACAAAGCTGGCTGCGCCCGGCCGGCACCCCCCGCGGCCTTTCTTCTGTAATCCACGTGCGAATGGGCGCCGGTGGGGTCGTGCTAGAGGCTCGGGTGGTGCAATCCAGCGGCAACACAGCATTCGACCGCTCGGCTGTAAAGGCCGTCCTCAAGGCCTCGCCGCTTCCTGTGCCGGACGACCCTAAACTCGCCGCCGCTTTCCGCGATCTGAATTTCGAGTTCCAACCAAGCTCCTAGGTGCCGCGCCATGAACCTTACGTGGACTTTTGTCCTCAGCGCATTAATTCTACTGCTACCCACTCGGACTTCAGCGCAGGTAACTATACCGATCACCGGTGGAGCTATAGGAGCCCTGCCAATCGCGATTGCCCCCTTCAGAGTCGAGAGCGGAGCGGCGGCGCCACCTGAAGATATCGCCGCCATCATTCAAGATGATCTCTATCGTACGGGGCTGCTGGCGCCGCTGCCGCGCAAGGACCTCATCGCCCATCCCGCCAGCTTATCGGAGGTACGTTTTCAAGACTGGCGCGCACTTGGGGTCGACAACTTGGTGGTCGGTAGCGTATCACCGGATCCGGATGGCGGCTATCAGGTGAGCTTCGAGCTGTTGGATGTTTATAAGTCGAGCCGGCTGGCGGGCAAGCGCTATCGCGTGCAGCCGAATGCCGTGCGCACGCTAGCGCATACCATCAGCAATGTCATTTTTGAAACCCTGTTCGGCCGCCCCGGCGGCTTCAACACTCAGATTGCCTATGTAGAGACAGAGCGCAGCGGTGACAAGACTGTTCATAGGCTCGTTGTTGCCGATGCCGATGCGCATAATGCGCAGATCATCCTAAGCTCCGATGCACCCATCATGTCACCGGCCTGGTCACCGGATCGGCAATATATCGCTTACGTCTCATTCGAAGGCGGGCGCTCAGAGGTCTATGTACAGGAGGTCGCGAGCGGCGAACGCCGCGCGGTGGCGTCGTTCAATGGCATTAATAGCGCCCCCGCCTGGTCGCCGGAGGGCACTCAGCTGGCGTTGACACTCTCCAAAGACGGCGACCCGAACATTTATATCCTGAATTTGGCCAGCGGGAATCTGCGCCAGCTCACACACAGCCCAAGCATCGATACCGAGCCGGTTTGGACACCGGATGGTCGCCAGATCATTTTCACATCAGATCGGGGCGGCGGGCCGCAAGTTTATCGGCTTGCGATCACTGGGGGTGAAGCCGAACGCTTGACCTTCGAGGGAAGCTATAATGCCCGCCCGGCTATCTCACCCGACGGTCGGTTGCTGGCGATGGTGCATCGCGAGAATGGCAAATTCAAAATCGCCGTATTGGACCTCCAGACTCGGCTGATGCGCGTGCTTACGGACGGCCCGCTCGATGAGTCGCCAAGCTTCGCACCGAATGGAGCTACATTGCTTTACAGCGGCGTGCTTGGCGCCAAAGCCGTATTGGCGACCGTATCGGTCTACGGCAGAGCGCATGAGCAGCTGGGGATTTTCCGCCCAGATGTAAAGGAACCCACTTGGTCGCCTTTGTGAATCGGGATCCATCCGCGGTCACCTGAGGCGCCTTCAAAGGAGAAAATAATGCGTCGATTGAATTTCCAAACGGCTGGTCTGTTCCTTGTGTTGGCGATCATATTGAGTGGTTGCGGCACCACAGGCACTGAGCAGAGTGGGCACAACGGCGCAGCAGGTATAGACGGATCGGGCGCCGCGGCCAGTGGCGCTCAGCGCGCTCAATTGTTTCAAGGCACAGAGCTGGACAATCCAGCGAGCCCGCTCTCCAATCGGGTGATCCGCTTCGATTTCGACAGCAATGTCATCAAACCGGAATACCTGCCAATCCTCCAGGCCCACGGCGAGTATCTGGCCACTCATCCCGAGTACAAGGTATCACTCGAAGGCCATACCGACGAGCGTGGCTCGCGCGAATACAATCTGGCGTTGGGCGAGCGCCGCGCCAAAGCGGTGCAGCGAATTCTGCTGCTAAACGGAGCTGCCGCGGAACAATTAGGCACCGTCAGCTACGGCGAAGAGAAGCCTGTGGACCCAGGGCACAATGAGGCCGCCTGGGCCAAGAACCGGCGCGCCGTGCTAGTGTATTACCAGTAGCCATGAATCGTTCAACCAAACACCGTTGGCTCGTTTGCGCTGCGTCTCTGGCTTTGCTGGTGGTGAGCGGGGCAAGCGTTGCCCAGAGCGTGGAGGGCCTTGATAAGCGCTTAACGCTCCTCGAACGCAAGGTGGACAACGCTGCGTTGGGTGGGCTGTTCAATGAATTGGAATCCCTGCGTCAGCAAGTGCAAAACCTACGAGGCGAGATCGAGTTGATCCAACACCAGCTCGAGGAGACCAAAGAACGGCAGCGAAATCTATACTCTGACGTCGATACCCGTTTGCGCAAGCTGGAGCAAGACGCCAATGGCGCTGCGTCGAGCGAGGACCCACAGCAGAATCCGCCCTCTTCCAGCACGCCATCTTCACAGGCGGACAGACCGGCGCCCGGAGCCATGAGCACTTTGCCGGAAACCGTTACGGGCAATGCGTCCTTGGCGGAGGGCACGGCTCAGAAGCCGAGCCAGGCAAGCGATGGCGGCGAAGCGGCGGCTCGCAGCCTTAGCGCCCTTGACTCTACAGGAGAGCGCGAGGCTTACGAGCGGGCGTTCAATACGCTTAGAGAAGGCCAATACGCAAAATCGCAGCGGCAATTCGAGGAATTCCTGCGCGACTATCCCGATGGCCACTATGGCGATAATGCACGCTATTGGTTGGGCGAGGCCTACTACGCGCAGCGCCAGTTCGACCAGGCCATGGAGCAGTTTCAAAAAGTGCTGGAGAACTTTCCCGACAGCACCAAGCGTGCCGGCGCGCAGCTCAAGATTGGGTTCATCCAATACGAGCAAGGCAAACTCGATCAAGCCCGAAAGACCCTCGGCGACGTTATACAGCACTATCCCGAATCAAGCGTTGCGAGCTTGGCGCAGCAACGCCTACGACTTATCGACGACCGCCAACTCTAGTCCCTCGCTACCTTGCCTTGCCGAATATATAATCTGTGTCATGCCAAGCGTAGCTCTACGGACAGCGCCGAACGCGCTTCGCGTCACCGAGATTTTCTATTCCCTGCAGGGCGAGGCAAGCACTGCCGGCGCTCCAACTGTGTTTGTGCGCCTCACGGGGTGCCCCCTGCGCTGCCGCTACTGCGACACCGCTTACGCCTTTCATGGCGGCGAGAAAATGAGCATCGCGGGAATTCTCGATCGGGTCGCAGAGCACGGGGCAAAACTCGTCACCATTACCGGTGGCGAGCCGCTGGCCCAAAGAGGATGTCTGTACTTGCTGCGCATGCTCTGCGAGCGAGGCTATCGAGTTTCGCTCGAGACCAGCGGTGCCCTTGATGTGAAGGCCGTCGACCCGCGAGTCATCAAGGTGATGGACATCAAGACACCCGCTTCCGGAGAAGCGGGGCGCAATCGTTGGGAAAATCTGACCTACCTACAGCCACACGATGAGCTGAAATTCGTAATCTGCAACCGTGAGGATTATGACTGGGCACGGGCTCGGGTGCTTGATCTGAAGCTCGGTGAACGCTGGATCGTTTTCTTCTCCGCGAGTCATGGCGAGCTCTCATCCGGCGTGTTGGCCGACTGGATACTCGTCGACCGTCTCAACGTGCGGCTGCAAATCCAGCTCCATAAGTATCTCTGGGGAAATCAGCCGGGACGCTGAGCATGAACGAGGACAAGCCCCGCGCCGTCGTACTGCTCTCTGGCGGGCTCGACTCCACCACAACCCTTGCCATTGCCCAGGCGCAGGACTATTCCTGCTTCGCACTTTCTTTCGATTACGGCCAACGTCACGCCGCTGAGCTCGCGGCCGGCCTAGCTATTACCAAGCTCATGGGCGTGGCCGAATACCGGATCCTACGAATCGGGCTGGATGATCTGGGCGGTTCGGCACTTACTGATATCACGCGGCCTGTACCGGAGCCACCGAGCGAGGGCATACCGGCAACCTACGTTCCGGCGCGTAACACTGTCTTTCTGGCATACGCTCTGGCGTATGCGGAGGTACTGAGCGCTCACGATATTTTTATCGGCGTCAATGCCGTCGACTACTCCGGCTATCCAGACTGCCGCCCGGAGTTCATCACCGCATTCGAACACATGGCGAATCTCGCCACCAAATCTGCCGTGCAGGACCATGTCCGCTACCGTGTGCACACCCCACTGATCCGGCTCACCAAGGCCGAGATTATCCAATGCGGCAAGCGCCTTGGCGTCAATTACTCGATCACCGTGTCCTGCTACAATGCCGACGAAACCGGCCGTGCTTGCGGCCACTGTGATGCGTGCTATTACCGAGCCACGGGCTTTCGCGAGGCCGGAATAACCGACCCCACCCGCTACCAACCCGGCGCATCGATTTACACCGCATCACCAGTCGGACAGGGATAATAGATTGTTTGCGGGGGGCTTGTTCGATAAGATTCTGCTGTTCACGATGGGCCGTTAGCTCAGCTGGTAGAGCATCGGACTTTTAATCCGCTGGTCGTAGGTTCGAACCCTACACGGCCCACCAAGTAAAACAATAAGTTATGTAGCTATTCGACATAGAAGCTCCGCAGAGTATGAGCGCTGGGCTGCGTATGGGCAGCGTATGGGCAGCAGATTCACTAAAAACCCGGCCGGCTTGAATGCACCGGGTAAAGTGGGATCGTCAGCGGCTGAATCGAGTCTCAAACCCTATGCTCATACGCTCAAAACTCGCCTATCTGCGCCGACGCCTATCGTGAGACTCACCGATCCCACCCGCTGATCCGTCCAGCTGCTTCCACGCCGCCCACTTGCGCGTGTCGCTAAAGCTGGCCGATAGCAGCACCTCGAAGCACACCCGCCGCGGCCATGTCACGGGTGGCTGCTCTCTGGCAATGGCTCGATCGTTACGGCGTTGCTCTCGCTTGCGCGCGGCGCTCTCTTGCGCTTGGCCGGCGGGAGCGCGCGGGCGCTAATGGCGCGGGCGCGGCGCGTCGCCATGTGCATCTCCTCTTGGCTGATCTCACCGTGC
>JAKDMK010000636.1 GCA_030452365.1 Nitrococcus sp. | reverse complement strand
CGGACGAGCTCGCGTCGTCCACGGGATCGACCTGACCATCGAGGACGGCGAGTTTGTCGTGTTCGTCGGGCCGTCAGGGTGCGGTAAATCGACGACGCTGCGCATGATCGCTGGCCTCGAGGATATCTCGAACGGTACGCTGTTGATCGGCGGCGAAGCTGTCAATCAGCGTGAACCCAAGCAGCGCAACATCGCCATGGTGTTCCAGAACTACGCCATCTATCCGCATATGAGCGTCGGCCAGAACATCGGTTTCGGGCTCTACACTTCGAAACTCTCCAAGACCGAAAAGCAGAAACGCATCGCCGAGGCGGGCAGCATTCTCGGCCTTGAAGACCTGCTCGACCGGCGCCCTGCTGCGCTTTCTGGTGGCCAGCGCCAGCGCGTTGCTATTGGGCGTGCGATGGTGCGCGATCCTGTGGCCTTCCTGTTTGACGAACCGCTCTCCAACCTCGACGCACAATTGCGCGGCCAGATGCGTGTTGAAATCAAGCGCTTGCATCAGAGGCTGGGCACTACAGTCGTCTATGTTACCCATGACCAGATCGAGGCCATGACCATGGCCGACCGTATCGTGGTGATGAAGGACGGAAATATTTTGCAGGTTGGCACCCCGACTGAACTTTACGAGAACCCGACCGATATCTTTACCGCACGCTTTATCGGCAGTCCCTCGATGAACCTGCTTCCGGGTACCGTGGAGGCCGGGAAGTTAACGCTAGAGGACGCGACTTGGTCGGGTGAGTCAGTTCCAGGCGCAGGCAATGTTCAGGTTGGCGTACGCCCGCACGATCTCGAATTAACCGATGCGCCGTGCGCCGGTCTCTCGGCAACCGGCCTTGTTGTGGCCGTCGAACCGCTTGGCGCTGAAACGCTGGTGCATTTGGAAGTGGGTGGAGAAACGATCATTGCCACTGCGCCCGGACGTGTGGTTCCGCCCATCGGCCGCCCCGTTACCGTCAAGGCGCCCGTGGGCGCGCTGCATCTGTTCGACGCGGCAACCGAGAGTGCGCTGGGCCGGGCATGACGCAGGAAAAATCGGCCGGCCGGGCGTTGCTGAGCCTTGGCCGCGTCTATAGCGACATGGTGTTCAATGGTCTGGACGCCATGCCCGAGCTTGGGCGCGAGTTGTTTGCCCGTGATTTCGTGGCCACACCCGGAGGTGGCGCTCTTATCTCCGCAGCTCATATGGTGGCAATTGGGCGCCCGGCGGCACTCATTGCCCGCTACGGCACCGATCTGATATCGCGGGCGCTTGAAAGCGAGATCGCAAGCCTGGGCATTGACCTGCGTTTTCTGGAACGCAGCGACGATGCCGGCCCGCAGGTGACGGTGGTCATGGTGCGCGATGGCGAGCGCTCATTCCTCTCCCGTCGCGCCGGGGGGGCGTGTCCGTCCACATTCGATGCGGCGCTCGATTGGCCCGAGGCGGCACATTTGCACATTGCTGAATATGCAA
Source organism: Nitrococcus sp. (assembly GCA_030452365.1). Taxonomy (GTDB): domain Bacteria; phylum Pseudomonadota; class Gammaproteobacteria; order Nitrococcales; family Nitrococcaceae; genus Nitrococcus. Next base: position 144 of record JAKDMK010000636.1, on the reverse strand, counting down.
CGCTGCATGAAATCCCGCATGCGATCCAGGCAGCGCGCCAACGCGGCCACAGCGTCTCGCTTGACCCGAGCTGGGATTCTACACTGATCAGTGATCCACAATTCTTCGAGCGCGTTGCCGGGGTTGAGGTTTTCCTGCCCAATC
>JAKDMK010000635.1 GCA_030452365.1 Nitrococcus sp. | reverse complement strand
GGTTATAGATCTGTCGTTGCAGGCGCAGCGGCGCTTCCCGATCGATTCCAGCTAGGAAATCCGGCTCGAAGATCTGCTCCGGCGGGATGCGATGCAGAAAGTTATAGGCCTGCAGCCGCTCTGGTAGCGGCACTTGGGCTTGCTGTATGTAGCTGCGTGTCTTGGCGAGCAGCAATGGACGATCGGGCAGGTACCCCGCAAGCGGCGCCACCAGCCAAGCGCGCAATGCACGCGGCACATGCTCATAGCGTTCGAACAAAAGCTGTTTTGCGTAACGGGCATTGCCCGCAAATAGCTCATCACCACCGTCCCCGGCGAGCAGCCGGTCGACCCCTTCCGCGGCGGCCATCTTAGCGCACAGGTAAGCGGGTATTACGGATGAATTGCCGAACGGCTCATCATATGCCGCCGTGATCTGCGGTATGGCCTCGGCGACGTCATCCGGCGTGACATAATATTCGTGCGCTGGATTGCCAAAGTGCTGGGCGGTTGCACGGGCGTATTCCATCTCATCATAGCCGTCGGACTTAAAGCCGATGCTGAAAGTCGGAGCCCGGCTTGGCCGAAGCCGGGTCAAGATACCTGCGATCGTTGAGCTATCCAGGCCCCCACTCAAAAACGCGCCAATATGCGCGCTGTTCATTCGCCGCTCTACCGCGGTCTGAATCAGCCCAAGCAGATCCGCTGCGCTAGCCTGGGGTTTCTGTTCTGTGAACTCGGGCAGCCAATAGGGCGCGACCTCCAAGTGGCCTTTCCGCCAGCAGGCGAAATGCGCCGCCGGCAGTTTGGCATAGCCCTTATAGACGCAAGAGGGCGCGGGGATCATGTGGAAGTACATGTAGTCAAAGAGCGCCTGCGGATCGAGCTGGTGGCCTGTATGTGGGTGGCGCCGTACGATCTGTGCATCGCTGCCGAAAACTAGCCGTACGCCATCATCTTGATAGACGAGCGGAAAGTGGCCAAAGCGATCGACGGCGAGTATTGCTTGCGCTCGAATCGGGTCTAGGATGGCAAGGGCGAACGCGCCGCGCAGTCGCTGTAGAAAATCCAGCACATAGTGTTGGTAGGCGCTCAGCAGCGAGGCCGCGAAGCCGTGTTCCGAGGCCACCGTTTGTAGGTACGGCTCTTCCCAGCGGGGATCGCCGACCACCACGGCAATGCACTGCCGGCGCTCTGCAATGTCCCCGCGCCAAGTGGCGGCCGCGTACCGCGTGGCATCGGCCCGTTGGCAGCCCGCGGTGCCGAGCATTTGTTTCAGCGTGATCTCGGGATTCTCGATTGGGTCCGGATCGGCCCATCCGGCCAGACAGCGCATACCTGACTCAAGCTTGGGGTTCACGACCACGTCCGTGTCTCGCTGTTTCTCATGCTGACCGTGCAATATTACCGTACGCGGCGGCAATGATTAGCTATACATCAGGGCTACTTGCGGATGCCCGCCCCAATTTGCGCGGCTGTTATATCGCCCGCGACCCGCTTAGTGCCTTCGCTGCCTGACTGTGAAAGAGCCGACGGTCTTTTGCGCCAACCCACGACTCGTGCGGGATTGCCGGCAACCTGGGCATAGGGAGGTATGGATTTGTTCACCACGGCGCCTGCGGAGACGAT
>JAKDMK010000192.1 GCA_030452365.1 Nitrococcus sp. | reverse complement strand
TTTTTACTGACTTGCCACTGCCGCCGAGCGCGCAGGGCGGTGAGCATTGCGGCAGTTGCCGGGCTTGCCTGGATGTTTGTCCCACCGGCGCGATTGTCGGACCGTACCAGCTGGACGCCCGCCGCTGCATTTCCTATCTCACGATCGAGCACCAGGGTAGCATCCCAGAGCCTTTGCGGCCGCTGATCGGCAACCGGGTCTTCGGCTGCGACGACTGCCAAGCGGTCTGCCCATGGAATAAGTTCTCCCGCCCCACCGATGAGGCCGCCTTTCGGCCCCGGCATGGCCTCGATAGCGCTGCGCTCGTTACGCTCATGCGCTGGGATGAGGCGGAGTTTTTGGAACGTACCGCGGGCTCGGCGATTCGCCGCCTCGGCCATGTGCGTTGGCTGCGCAATCTGGCGGTCGCTTTGGGCAATTCACCGTCTGACGATGCGGTGATCGGCATCCTGCGCACACGTTCGCAACACCCCTCTGCCTTGGTGCGCGAGCATGTCGCCTGGGCCCTTGCCCGGCATGCCGGCAAAGCATAAGCGCGCCAATGCGGTTGGCATGCCATCCGCGCTATAAGCAATATAGGCGGCCTATTCTTCGACGGCATGCCACCCTCGCACCTGAGTCGCTAACATTCATATTGCTACATTGTGCCTCATGTGCTACACCATAAACCATGGCCAAGACCATTAACCAACGAGAACTGCGCAATGCCTCTGCGCAGGTGCTGCGCGAAGTCCAAGCGGGGCAGAGCATCGTGGTGACTCGTAACGGGGTGCCTGTTGCCGAGCTGCGGCCGATCCAGCCGCGCCGCTTCGCGCCACGGGCGACCCTCGCCGAAGCTGCGGCCCGTATGGCGCGTATCGATGTCCGGCGTTTCCGCGCCGATGTAGATTCGGTCGTGGACCAGTCTGTAGATGCCTGAGATAGGCCGGGGACTGTTGGATACTTCCTTGGTGATCGATCTGGACAGGGTCGATCCTGACCGGCTGCCCGAGGAATCCGCGATCGCGGCTGTCACCCTCGCCGAGCTGGCTGCCGGTCCCCATGCCACACGCGATGAGGACGAACGGGCGCGGCGCCAAGATCGCTTACAATGGGCCGCAACGATCTGGGATCCACTCCCCTTCGATACCGACGCCGCGCGCCTATACGGCCGTGTCTTTGCTGCTGTTCGCGCGGCCGGCCGAGCCACCCGGCCCCGTCTGGCCGATCTGCTAATTGCCGCCACTGCCGCTTCCAACGATCTACCCATTTTCACCAGAAACCCGAGAGAATTCGAGGGGCTTGAGCAGATTGTCGATGTAAGGAAAGCATGAGAGGTATCGAATCTGCTCGATCCACCAGTGCTTCATAGAGCATGGTGATGCTGGTGATGAGACCTGCCACCCACGAATGGAGGCCAGCTCGCGACCTCAGAAAACCGTGCCGAATGGCCGTCAGAAATAACCCGGGCGCCGCATAAACATTGATGATTTAGGGCTCTATCAACAGATAAGGGAGGGCAAGGGAGGGGGGTTATTCGCAGAAGGTTCGCCGCGCCGTGCGACCGTTCAACGTGGCCACGGGAGGCGGCCCGGACGCTTTCAATGTGGCGTCGCGTGGCGACATCGAGGGGGCATTCCCCAGCGCCCGCCGCCGGCGCTCACTAGAGCTCGACGTTGTCGATCAGCCGCGTGTTGCCAAGCCAGGCGGCCGCGAACACGATCAGCTCGGTATCTCCCCCGCGCGGCTCGAGCAGATCGGCACTGCGGCGAATGCCGACATAATCCGGGCGCATACCTGCTTGCTCTAATGCCTCCCGGCCGCGAGCTTCCAGCAGAGCGAAATTCGACTCGCCCGCACGCAGCGCCTGTGCCAGCGCCGTCAGCGTGCGGTGGAGCTCGGGTGCCAGCGCGCGCTGCGAAGGCGTCAAATTGCCATTGCGGGAGCTGCAGGCGAGGCCGTCCGGCTCCCGTACAGTCGGCACCCCGATCACTTGGACCGGCAGAGCAAGGTCCGCCACCATGGCCCAAATCACCAGCAACTGCTGGTAGTCCTTGCGGCCAAACACGGCCACATCAGGCTGGACGATGTTGAGTAGCTTGGCAACGACAGTCGCAACGCCACTAAAATGTCCGGGACGGAAGGCACCGCAGAGAATTCCGGAGAGCGCCGGAACATCAACCCGTGTGTGCCCGGCGGTACCTGCCGGATAGATCTCCAACGCCGATGGCGCGAATACGGTGTCCACCGCGAGCGCCTCAAGCCGGGCGCAATCCACTTCCAGGCTCCGGGGATAGGCCTCGTAATCCTCGCCCGCGCCGAACTGGGTCGGATTGACAAACAGGCTCACCACCACCCGGTCACCCTGCTCCCGGGCCGCTTTCACCAGCGCTACGTGGCCTGCATGCAGATTGCCCATGGTCGGCACGAAACTGACCGCGAGCCGCTGCTCCCGCCAGCAGCGAACCTGCTCCCGCAGTTCTGATATCCGCTGCACGACCTGCACGCGTCGTCCCGCTACAAGCAATGTTCCGCGGCCGGGAAGCGGCGCGACTTGACTGCAGTCACGTACGCCTGCACGGCATCTTGAATGCTCGCAGCGCCGGCCATGAAGTTCTTGGCGAATCTTGGTGGTCGTCCCGGCGTGATACCGAGTAGGTCCTGGAGCACCAGGATCTGGCCATCACAGCCCGGTCCCGCGCCGATTCCGATAACAGGGATGCGCAATTCACGCGCCAAGCGTTCCGCAAGCGCGGCGGGTATGCATTCCACCAACAGCAAATCCGCCCCCGCCGCCTCCAGCGCATGGGCATCATCGATCATGGCGGTGGCGCCCGCCGGGTCACGACCCTTGACCTTATAGCCGCCGAGCTTGTGGATGCGCTGCGGCAGCAAGCCCAGATGCGCACAGACTGGGACGCCCGCCCGAGCAAGCGCCGTCACGATGCTGACCTGATCGGCTGTTCCTTCGAGCTTGACCATACGGGCGCCGCCCTCCTGCATGAGCCGACCGGCGTTGCGAAGCGCGGTGGCTTCATCGACATAGCTCAAGAACGGCATGTCGGCCATGATCAACGAGCGTCTGCGGCCGGCGACGACACAGCGGGTGTGATAGACGATATCTTCCACCCTTACCGGTAGCGTCGTCTTTTGGCCCTGGATGACCATACCGAGCGTATCGCCGATCAGGGTCACATCGACGCCGGCTTCGTCGAGCACGCAGGCAAAGCTGTAGTCGTAGGCCGTCAGGCAGGCGATCACCTCGCCATCGGCTTTCATCCGCAGCAGGCGTGAGACGGTAACGCTCGGCGCGGTGCGTTTGCCCGACTTCTCGACATCCATAACGCATGGCTCCCTAGCTGCGAAAAGGCTACTGTACAGCGCCAGCGGCACCGGGTCGAAGCCGCCGGCGATGCAAGGCACGCGTTGACAGGCCCGAGTCAGCGAACCCGAAACAGAGTGCCGGTATCCACCCTGGCGAGCAGTTGCTCAATGCTCCCGTAACCCGGCACATCGAGCTCGGGCGCAAGCTCTGCGAGTGGGTAGAGCACGAAGGCTCGATTGGCAATACCAGGATGCGGTACGGTGAGCCCCGGCAGCTTGAGGCGCCGCGCTCCCCAGAGGAGTATGTCGAGATCCAGCGTGCGCGGCCCCCAACGCAGGCGGTTACGGTTGCGGCCCTGGCGTGATTCAATCCGCTGCAACGCCGCGAGCAGCGCGCGCGGCGTGAGATCGGTGCGCAGCTCGGCAACCGCATTGACGAAATCGGGCTGCCATGCGGGACCCATTGGGGGGTTTCGATACAGTGAGGACTGCGCCTGCAAACGGGTAAACGGCAGTCTAATCAGACTATGCAAGGCTTGTCGGACCTGCATGACTGGACTGGCGAGATTGCTGCCCACGCCGATGAAGACGCGCACCGGCATCCTTGTGGCCATCATGCGGTATCGTTACGCTTGCGCCGACGCCGGCGCCTGCCGGAGCGCCGATGGCTGTCGGTCATCTCCACGCGCTGCGCCACCCCTGAGAGCTGCAGCTCTCTCCACCAGTGCGCTAGCTCCGCCTCCACCTCCCCGGCCTCGGCGCGCAACAGCATGAAATCATAGGCCGCACGAAATCGCGGATGGCTCTGCAACCGCAGCGCCCGCTTGCCCGTGCGCCGTTCAAAGCGAGGCTGCAACGACCATATCTCGCGCATGGGAATTGAAAAACGCTTAGGGATGGTCACGGTGCGCAGCTGATGTTCCAACACTTCGCTAGCCGCCCCCAGAATCACCTGACTGGGCTCTGCGGCATTCTGTTCCCGGTCGGCTAACCGCTGTGAGATCGGTGGCCACAGCAGCGCCGCGAACAAGAAAGCGGGCGTTACGGGTTTGCCCTCGGCAATTCGACTATCGGTATTGGCCAACGCCCGTGACAGGAACGCGAGCGCACTACCGAACTCATCTTGCCCCAGCACCTCTTCGGTATCGGGGAACAGGCAACCAAACAGTCCGTAGTGACGCAGGCACTCGAAGACCTGCAGGCCCATACCGGTGAGAAAGAGCTTGAGCACCTCTTCGAACAACCGCGCCGCGGGAATTTGACTCAAGAGGTGCGCCATGCGCGGAATGGCCGCGGCCGTCTCTGCGTGCATACGGAAGCCGAGCTTCACCGCAAAACGCGCCGCCCGCAGCATCCGCACCGGATCCTCACGGTAGCGCACCTCGGCGTCGCCGATCAGCCGCAGTACACCGTGCTGCAGGTCGACCATGCCGCCTACGTAGTCCACCAGAGTAAAATCGCCGATCCGGTAGTAGAGGGCGTTTACCGTGAAGTCGCGGCGCAGTGCGTCCTCTTCGATGGTACCGAACACATTGTCACTCAGGAGCCGGCCGTCCTCCAGCACTCGCGCGTTGGCACCCACCTCCCCGTCGGCCTCGTGCAGGGCTCGAAAAGTGGCCACCTCGATGATCTCGCAGCCGAAATACACGTGTGCCAAACGAAACCGCCGGCCGATGAGGCGGCAGTTGCGAAACAGCTGCTTGACCTCCTCAGGCCTCGCATCGGTGGCCACATCGAAGTCCTTCGGCTCGCGCCCAAGGGAGAGATCACGGACTCCACCGCCAACCAGATAGGCGGCGTAGCCGGCGTTATTCAACCGATACAGCACCTTAAGTGCATTTCGGCTGATGTTGGCCCGCGAAATGCCATGCCCGGAGCGGGGAATGATGACAGGATCGGGGTGAATGGTAGCAAGCTCCGTCACGTACTCCAGCGTACTCTCACAACTTGTCTGCTCGCAAGGTGGGCGTATAATAACCACCTTTCTGTCGAGCTGCAGGCTTCGCTTAAGAACGATGCCGCGCGGGCATTGCCAGGTTAAACTACGCTCCCATCGTCTAGTGGTTTAGGACGCCGCCCTCTCAAGGC
>JAKDMK010000191.1 GCA_030452365.1 Nitrococcus sp. | reverse complement strand
GCCGCTGCGGCTTGCGCTCACAGGGAAGCAGCATGGTCCGGAGCTGGCGCAGCTGCTGAGCCTGACGAGCCCACAACGTCTGCGCGAGCGATTGCAGCGGGCCGCTGAGCTCGTCCGCCCCTAATCAGAGCAACTCTAGCCATGCTCACCATCTACAACAGCTTGACTAACCGCAAGGAGCCGTTGCGGCCGATCGAATCCGGCCGAGTCAGGATGTATGTCTGCGGCATGACGGTCTATGACTACTGCCATCTAGGCCATGCTCGGGCCATGGTGGTTTTCGACACCGTGGTTCGTTACCTGCGCGCAGCCGGTTACCGTGTGGATTACGTGCGCAATATCACCGATGTGGATGACAAGATCATCCGCCGTGCCGCCGAGCTCGACGAGCCCGTGAGTGCTCTGACCGAGCGCTTCATCGCTGCGATGCACGAGGATACGGCGGCGCTCGGCTGCCTTCCCCCGGATGCCGAGCCGCGGGCGACTGCCTACATGGATGCGATCATCGCCATGATCGAGCGACTGATCGAGCGCGGCTACGCCTACCAGGCCGCCGATGACGGCAGCATCTACTATGCCGTGGCACGCTTCGAGGGCTACGGCCGGCTCTCCGGCGAGCGCGTGGAGGAGCTGCGTGCCGGGGCTCGAGTCGAGCCCGGGGCCGGCAAGCGCGATGCCGCGGATTTTGTCTTGTGGAAGGCCGCCAAGGCCGGCGAGCCGTTCTGGAGCGCGCCTTGGGGCAAAGGCCGCCCCGGCTGGCACATCGAGTGCTCGGCCATGTCCAACGCCTGCCTGGGGCCGCATTTCGATATTCACGGCGGCGGCTTGGACCTCAAGTTCCCCCACCACGAGAACGAGCTTGCCCAATCCGAGGCCGCCTGGGGCGGGCGCTACGTCAACTTTTGGATGCACAATGGCCACATCCGCGTCAAAGACGAAAAGATGTCCAAGTCCTTGGGCAACTTCTTTACGGTGCGTGAGGTTCTGCGGCTCTACCGCCCAGAGGAGGTTCGCTATTTTCTGTTGTCAGCGCATTACCGCAGTCCCTTGAACTATTCCACCAGCGATCTCGACAATGCCCGCGCGGCGCTAGAGCGCCTTTACCTCGCGCTGCGCGACCTGCCGCTCGCCGAGGCTTGCCCAGCACTGGCGGATCCCTACCAGAGGGCCTTCCGGCAAGCGATGGACGATGATTTCAACACGCCGCTGGCACTGGCCGTGCTATTCGACCTCGCGCGTGAGATCAACCGCCGCCGGGAACGCTTCGAGACGCAGGCAGCGGCGCTGGCCACCACATTGCGCGAGCTCGGGGGGCTAGTCGGATTGGCACAGGTAGAGCCGGAGGTTTTCTTCAAGGCCGATGGCATGCCGGGGACAGCCCCCGGAATTGCGAGCGAACGCGTGGAGGCACTGCTGGCCGAACGTGCTGTGGCTCGCGGCAACCGTGACTTCGCGAGCGCAGATCGCATTCGCGATGAGCTTCAGGCGCAGGGCATTATCCTTGAGGATACGCCCCAGGGCACCGTCTGGCGGCGGTCATAAGCTTAGTGCACCTGCTTTCTGGAAACGAGTCCGAAACGTGAGATGAGCCGCGGTGGGCTTGATATCTACTCATTCAGCAATGACGACTTCTAACCGCCGTGCGCGCTTCCGCAAAAATCTCATCCAACGTCCGCAGATTTACCCCGCTCGCCTCGGCCTCGTCGATCAGCTTGCGCAGAGCACCCAGGCGGTCTTTTTGCTCACGGTCGCGTCGCACTAGATCGCGGACATAATCGCTCGAGCTCGCGTATTCGCCGGTGCGGGTTTGCGCCTCGATCCAGTCTTTCATCGGATCAGGCAGGGACACGGTCATAGTCGCCATAGCTGCACCTCCTTCCGTGCCGGCATGGCCCATGCTGTTAATTTTTCATAAATGTCCTTATCTAGAAATTAGGGACGGGCCAGAATGGCACTTACTAATTGTTTAATTTGCGGATTATCAATACGCAATTCCGAAAATGCGTAGTGGGTGGGAAATAGCTCACGGTAGGCGGCTTGCCGTGCCTTGTCATTACCCAAAACGGTGTAGGGCAGGCGAGGTGTCAATAGGAGAGTAAAGGAGGTGGGGTCAAATCTAGTATTGCGCATTATAGATTTTGTCATGCCTCGCCCCGACGTCGAATGCATAATACTAGACTTGACCCCGAGTCTCTGATCGGCGATGCGGATGAACGAATGAACACATTAACCGGGGAGGGTCGCCTGTGGATGTGCTAGAAATGCAAAACAAGACCTAGCGGGACGGAAGGCTGCAAGTCCGCACACGAGTGGCTTTCGAAACGTACCATGGACAACGCGCAGTATGCTGAGTCCGGCAACAAAGGCAGAGCATTGTTGCTCAGCACGGTATCGTTTGGGGTCTGCTTCGCCGTCTGGACCATCTTCTCAATCATAGGCGTCGAGCTGCAACGGGAGCTTAGTCTTTCTGAAACGGCCTTCGGCCTGCTGGTCGCCACGCCGATCCTTACAGGGTCACTGAGCCGGATCCTCTTGGGCATATGGGCGCAGCAGTTCGGTGGGCGGACCGTCTTCACCGCGCTCATGTGCGTCGTGGCAGCATGTGCGTTCGCTCTCCCATACGCGCAAACGTTTGCGCAGATTCTCGCCGTCGGACTGGGGTTGGGCCTCGCCGGTGGATCATTCAGCATCGGTGTCGTCTACGTCTCCAATTGGTTCCCCAGGGAGCAGCAAGGCACTGCATTGGGGCTGTTCGGCATGGGTACGCTAGGCGCCGCCGCAACCAGCTTTGGAGCACCTTTTCTTATGTTTGCCATTGGCTGGCGCGAGACGGTCACTGCATACGGCGCTTTGATGCTGGCGATGGCGGCGGTCTTCTTTCTTAGCTCCCGGGAGGATCCGGTAACCGCCGCCCGGCGCGAAACCGGGACACGTCCCATACTCTTGCGGGAGTGTCTCGCCCCGTTGCGCTACCTCCAGGTGTGGCGCTTTTCTCTCTACTATTTTTTCGTCTTCGGTGGGTTCGTCGCGCTGACATCCTGGCTGCCCCGATACTTTATTGGAGCTTACGAACTGGATATCCGTGTCGCCGGCGTGCTCACAGCGGGCTTCGCGCTCCCGGCCGCCCTGTTTCGGGCGCTCGGCGGTGTGCTGGCGGACCGCTACGGCGCCCGCACGATCATGTATGTGGCGTTCTGGGTATCCTTGGTGTGCTTGTTTCTCCTCTCTTATCCAAACGCCCGCTACGTGGTGGAAGGCATCCACGGCCCCATCGAGTTCACCATCACCCTCAGCGGCGTCCAGAGAATGGCCATCCTGGCCGTCCTTGGGTTTGGCATGGCCCTGGGAATGGCCGCCGTGTTCAAGCACATCCCCTTGTACTACTCCGATCACGTCGGTGCGGTTGGCGGGCTGGTGGGTATGATCGGAGGCCTAGGTGGCTTCTTCCTGCCGATCGCATTTGGATTCACGACCAATATCGTCGGCATTTGGACGAGCTGCTTCATGCTACTGTTCGGCATTGCGGGCATAAGCCTCATATGGATGCATTTGGCAATCCGGCGCATGGAGCATCGGCGCATCCCGGAGCTCGCCTCGGAGGCATTCCGATACCTCCCGGAAGCGCCAGCGTCGAGCTCCGCGAAGCCTTCTGCGGCGCGCGACTCCCAGGAGGTGGTATCAAGCAAGCCGACGCCGCCGCCTGGGGGCGCCAGGCGAGGTCAAGTCTAGTATTGCGCATTATAGATCTTTGGCGTGCCTCATCCCGTCAATTGAATGCGCAATACTAAACTTGACCCCTACAACCGATTTCAGCCGCCTGTCCGGGATACCGGCATGGCGAGGCTTGGGCGGTGTCGAGCGGCGTTCGGTTGCCATAATTGGAAATCGAATGTCGAGCCGATGGAGCGGGGCTGCAGGAGACTGGTCTGCAGGAAGGCCTGCAAATCCGGCACGCCAGTAATGTGGACATCCGCCGCGCAGCGATCCATCAGATCGAGCAGCCGACTCTTGTGGGGTGTGCTCCAGGCCACCCCAAAGCGATTGACACCCCAGTCCTGTAGCATTGCGATAAGACCGCGGGCACGCTCCGGGGCAGCGGCGACCAACGGCGCCAGAAAATCTGCCCGACATTCGATGATCGCGTCCGTGAAGTCATTGGCCAGCCGCTTAAAGCCGCTCGCCCGCAGTCCGTCCATGGTTGCGGCAAACCAGCAATCGGGCTTCGCCGGACCTTGTCCGCGCAGCAGCTCCAAAGTGGCATCGAGCAGCTCCGGCTGCGCGCAGAGATCCAGCCTCAGCCGGCGCCGGCGTTTGCGCAGCGAGTCGAGCAGCCTGGGCAACTCCAACGCGCGCTCATGCAGAGGGGCGGCGGTAACCGGGAGGGCGGCCTGGCGCGCATAGAGCGCGCCGTTCAGCGGGTTGCGGCGAACGGTGCATTCCGCCCAATGGACCTCAGAGGCGAGGAAACGCTGCAGCTCACGCTCGGTGTCGATGCCGCCCCAGACGAACTGTACGTGACGTGGCAGCCTGCGCCCGGTCATCAGCGCCGTGATGTCATAGCTATGACCCCGCACCGTCCCTTGGGGACTGAGCATGCGTTTCGACTCGAACAGGGTGTTGGCGTGCAGCGGCAGGATCTCCGCGCCCGGGTTGGATCCGGTAATGGCCGCCAGATTCGCCGGTTCGTTGTCAACCACGGCGATCACTCGATAACCCGCCGCGCAAAACGCGCGGATACCCTCGACTTTCGCCCCCGCGACATTGCGGCCGGCGGGATCCGGGTTGAGGTGAAGCAGGTCGCTGCGAAAACGGATCCGGTATTCTTCACCCAAGGCATTGAGAGAACGCAGTGTCGCTAGGCGCAGCCCCTCCGGGCGGCCGCTGTTGAGCGCGACCTGGGTGCGCGGCTGCATCTGGAACCAACGAATGATCTCCATTACCCCGCGGTAGGGTCGATGCGCCTCCAGCAGCGCCTTCGAGGACCAGCGGTGGCGACGGTAAAATTCTTCGATGCGCTCGCTCTCATCTGCGCCGATGCCGCGCCGGTGCAGTAGCCGGGGCAGGCGGGTCTCGTGGATGGTCAGACCCTCCAGGGTCAGGTCCACGAAATAGCGGGTGTTGTGGTGGCAGTCGTAGGAGTGCAGAAGGTAGAGCAGCAGATAGCGCATATCGAATATTGTGCCATCGATATCGAAAACGATGAGCAGTGCATCCCTGGGGTTGCGGGTCCGGATACATTCGTAATGGGCCGCAAGCGCTCGCATCCAGTTTTGCATGACGGTTTCACCTCCCTTGCGATGTGATTCGAGGGAAGATAACCGCCTTGTGTTACCGGATTATGAAAGCGCAAGACTGGGTCAAGTCTCGTTTTGTGCATCACCGACCTTTATCATGCGTCGCCCCGTAGTTAAATACG
>JAKDMK010000190.1 GCA_030452365.1 Nitrococcus sp. | reverse complement strand
TCCCGGCCGTGTCGGCGACCGTCTGCGTTATGCTGTGATGCGACGCTTACTAAAGCATCTTGGGGAAGACACATCGCTGGCGCGTTATTTACAAATAAAGACACCCGAAAAGGTGTCGATCGGCTCACATTGCGCGATTGCGCAGGGCACGCAAATCGGAGGCAGCGGGGGCGTTACCATCGGCGATTGGGTACTGTTCGGGCCGGATGTAAAGATATGGGCGGATAATCATCGGTTTGACGATCCGGATCGACCTTGTTTGCGACAGGGACTCGAATACAAGCCGGTAGTCATAGAGGATGACGTTTGGCTCGGCGCGAACGTGTTTGTGGCGCCCGGCGTAACCATCGGAAAAGGCGCCATCGTCTCCGCAGGCACCGTGGTGAACAAATCCATACCTCCCTATGCCCAGGTCGCCGGCAATCCCGGGCGCGTCGTGGGTTGGCGCAAAAGACCGCCGGCTCTTTCACAGTCAGGCAGCGAAGGCGCTAAGGGAGCACGGGCGATATAGCAGCTAAGGAGACGGCAAATGAGCCTCGTACAAAATGCGGCGCGCGCTCAAATGCGGCCGCGACGCTTGTCGGTCGAGATCAGCTCTACGTTAATACCGCCTGCAAACAGAAACGCGATCGGCTCGTCGTCAAACGCTTCGCCCGGCGCGGGCGGATTGAGCACACGCGCACCCAGTTCTTTAAGACGCGCTACATCCGCATCCAGATCGTTGCTGCGAAAGGCAAGATGATGCAATTTGGACGATTGCGGCCTGATGTCATTGCCCGCCGGGCGGAACAGCTTGATATCAATTGAGCCCGGCTTCTCGAGGAACACAACTTCCACATTGTGGCGCGTGTTCAACACGGGTTCGGTAGCCTGGCGGTACCCGAATAGCTCCTCAAATTTTCGGATGGCCGAACCGAGCTCGTGAACCTGAATACCGACGTGGTCGAGCCTGAATGTTGGGTCTATGCCATCCATAAGAGTAGTTTACGCGCTCCGCTCGCGAGTGCGCCAGAGCGTGTCATCCTAGGAGCAGCGCATCGGGCGTATAGTAGCACACGAATTCGACTGGATTTAAGGAGCCTCCGCCCGCCGAAGGTGTGCGCTATCGCACAGGAAACAACCGATCTTAGTAGGATCGTGTGGGAATGGCGCCCTCGCTGCGAATGGCGCACCAGGGAATCGCGGCGCGGGCACCGCTCCCACACGCTCTATGTACCGCCGGGCAGCAATGTACTGTCGCACCAGAAACAGACGCTCATGAGAACAGTAAGTTACAGCTTGTTTCATGGGCGGCGTGTAACCAGCGGCTCGGTAGCTATACCAGAACCTCCGCACATCCCGGATGAGAGACGAAGGCTTCGGGACTGGCCGACTTCCCGTACGCTCCAGACTGCAATACCGCCACCGGTGAGCCCTCCCAGAGAGGGCTAAGCAAAACGCAGTCCCCAAGCAAGTTCAGCAATGTGCACAGATGGCTCCACCTCTGACACGGCGTGCTTCTCTCTCGTCAGTTTTACCGCCGCGACCGGATAGTTCTCCCGAAGTACCTGCCCGAAATTCCCCGATGCCGCCAGATCATGATGCAATCCACCATCACCGTCGCCGACGAACTATGGTCTTTTGATACGACTGGCCAAATGGGGGAACCCACCCGCCTCGGAAACATATACGTCGGCGGCGGTGCCAGCCACCAGCACCAACCGCTTTTGCGCACGGTCGAGGCCGTCGACGAGGCGATTCGGAATACCCCCGATCCTCACCATCGCACCGACCAGGGCGCAAGTGAGCATGGCCCAGCCCTGATTCTGGCCGCCGTCGTTGACGGCGTTGAGCACAGCCGCCTCGAAATCCTCGGCGAAGCGTGCACTCAGATAATACACAGCCGGGAAATGGTGATAGACGCTGCACGGCATGCCACACGCCAGCGAGACTTTCCACGCCGGATCGATGCGCACGCCCGGGTCCGGCGCGGTGCTTCCGCACCGTTGGGCACGGACGCCTCACCCTCGGCAGTCACGGTATGGAACGGAAGCTCGCCCGAGCGCACAATCGCCCTGAGTTTCCCGGAGATATTCTCGTCGAATGGCTCGCCCTGCACGAGTAAACCGAGCGCGGGGCTGGCAGAACAAAGTGACCCGCTTGCGAGAGCTCAGCCAGTGCCTTCAGGCAACCCGCCATCTGCGCCTAGCCACGACTGTTGAAGAACCCAAAGCCCTCGCACAGGCGGCGCGCCAAGTCCGTACGGCTGCGCACGCCGCCTGCCAACAGGGTATCGATCGCGCTAATCCCCTCCGGGTCACGCAACACTGGATCCCGCGCGTGCTCTTAATCGGATCACCCGCGAGACTATGAACCCGCAAGACTATGAAGGTATTCCTCAACCCAGGTGTAACCGCTTGGTGCGGTCTGGGAGCCGTCTGCCGTGCTGCTGGGATCAAGCCCATGAACAGTTTCCCATGTATCTGGCATACCGTCGTGATCGGTGTCCTGGCGCGGTGTTCCCTGCGCAAGAAAGGGCCATTCGTTAGTCCCACCGAGACTGCCCGTACGATCCTTGAATTCATTGATAAGTCGGGTGTCGACGGCATCACGAGTAGGGAGCGTCGCACCGGCATTGTCGATAACTGACTGCAGAGCCTCCGCCGCGGGTTGGATGGTGACGGAAATGGGCGCGGCAGGCCACGGGATCGAACGCTGGAGGTTCTGTGGCGCCGGATTCACACAATGAGCAGATGAAATAGCCCAGTCGCAGATTCCAACGAACGCCCATTCATCGTCGCTTGCACTGTCGCGATGAGGGCCGAAGTTGTCATGAACGTATATCAAGCCAGGAGGTTGTTCGTAATTCCCGCTCCCACCTACGTGACTTTGAATGTTAAATTCGTATCGACTTGCAGACGAATCCGGACCTGCGACGTATGTATTGCCAATAACATTCACCCTGGTTCCGTTCCCTCTATTGAGCACCTGCGAGCCAAACATTCCCCAGTTGTAGATAACATTATTCACCAAATGAATCGGTCCGTCACCGTACATGTTCGGATTGCGCATAAAGTTGCTGTGAAGCAAATTGTGATGAATGGAGACGTCTCCGAGGGCGTCTCCTTCTCCAGCGCTGTTACCCATCATGAGCCCTTTTCCATCATCTCCATCGTAATCTCCCGAGGGGCTGTTTGCTTCGGCAAAAATGTTCCATTGGTAGGTGATGTCATCCGTCCTTCCATAGATGTTGTTGTCGTCCTGCTGCCAGCCGAAAGAAGAGTGATCGATGATAATATCGTGGACCAAGTCCGAGGAATGATAAAGCATAAGACCTCTTCTAGAGTTACTACCGCCGGGTCCTTGGTTCCCCCGCCGAAAGCGAATGTAACGGACGATCACATCGTGCGTACCGATTCTAAGACCGGCACCGCGGATCTGGATTCCGTCTCCCGTTGCGGTCTGCCCGGCAATGGTGAGGTAGGGGTCGGTAATTTCGACATTTGAATCGAGATCGATTGTTCCGCCCGTGCGGAAGACGACGATACGCGGACCGGACGCTTCGACCGCCGCGCGGAAACTCCCCGAACCACTGTCGTTTAAGTTCGTCACTTCGATGACGCGGCCGCCTCGACCTCCTTTGGAAAGCGCTCCAAATCCTTCAGCTCCGGGGAAGGCGGGAAGAATACCTCCTGGTTGATCAACTGCCGCTGCGCCAGGCGTTGTGGCTACTCCCCCATTTTCCCATTTCCTTCTCGCCTCTTCCAACATCTGTTCTCTGGTACTCCTCCATTTCGCTATTTCCTGTTCTTTCACACTCTCCCAATTTTCCATTTCCTGTTTTGTCATACTCCTCTTCAATTCTAGCAACGCCTGTTTTCTCATGCTCTTCCATATTGCTATTTCCTGTTCTTTCACACTACTCCATGTTTTGAGATCTGCTTGCTGATCAGCCAGGGCGTTATGCGTGAACATGACCAGAGACAAGGTCATGCATAATGCCTGAGATAGTACAGTAAAGTTTTTTTTGCCCATCATAATTTACGCCCCCAATTAAGTCTTACACGGATGCTTTTTGTTTGCACGCGCTTTTTTGGTCCAGCGCGAACGCATCGGTCACATACGATTGCCCCTCGATCCACTCGCGTTTAGAGAGGATGAAACCGGCTTCGCCAGTCGTGCCTGGCGCCCCAATCTCACTACCTCGAATGTTCAGCACTTGGGTAAACACAATTCGTTCCTCCGCATAGGTTATGTGCTACCGTGAATTAGCGCCGGACCCCGGGGCGAAAGATCATCGTTGACGTCAGGATGAACTTGCGCACGGATCCAGACCCGGTTTGCGCAGGTTCCGATTGATCCGAGGGTGCCAGTTTTTGCTCGGGCTTCCATTGGCTACCCCCTCCCTAGTGCCGAATGTCGGGCCGGGCATTATGCGCTGTTCTGGTACCCTCAGTAGGCAGGCCAGCGCACGGCGCAGGCCCGTGGCCCCGCCACTTGAGCTCAGAATTCACTCCCTGCCAGACGCTTTACCCTACCCTGCCCGCTGCATTAGCCGATCGGCACACCGTTTCGTCCATCCGCAAACCGATCCCAGCCACAAATGGCAATCACTAGAACGTCGTGGCGGGGATAGCTCCGCAAAACGGAGCAGAGCTTCCACCGCTTGGACGTTGATTGCCTTTATGCCGCATCCGCCAAACGAAAATATAGACCTAGTTCGCAGTTCGACAGCCACAGCGAGACGCGGACGGCAGTCCTCCCAGAGTCTGTAGTGGCGGCTTAGGCTTCGATGCGCCCAGTTCATTGGGTTCCCTACGCACCTCTGATCCTTGCCCACAAGTTCGCTGACATCAAGGCAGACCACGGTTGGCGGTCATTGAGCTCACGGTACATCCGGGTGATGTCATCGAGGCGCTGCAGGCCGCACCAGAGAGTCTGGGTGCGGGTCTCGCCGTCGCGCTTGCGCCCGCGAAAGCCGCCGAGTTGGGCATTTGTGGGTGAGTGGCCTTGTACTCGTGCCACAGCAGCATCAGTGTGACGCCCACGCGCCGTTTTGCCCCCGGTGCACGTGGAGAGCGAAGTCCGGGGCCACACGCTGGCTGGCGCAGGGCAGCACCGGGGGCGGCGAGCAAAGCTGGCGCTCAAGCGTGGTCTCGTCGAGCTCCGCGACGGCGGGCCACGTCAACACCGCTTGATCGAAGCGGCGCCGATACTCCGCCACCGTGGAGCGCGCGATGCCGCAGCAGCGCTGCAACCTGGCGGGCGCTGAACCCGCGTTCGAATCTCAGTCTGAGGATCTCTTTAGATCTTACGCATGGATTATGTGCCGCGGCGCATAATCCATGTTGTACTGTGGCCGACGCACCGCAAGACCCGGTCAAACAAGGCTCTCCCGATAGTGCCGACCACATAATAAGCTACAAGGACCCAATCTC
>JAKDMK010000634.1 GCA_030452365.1 Nitrococcus sp. | reverse complement strand
CCTGCGTGTCCGCGCCGCGCGTTGGGTCTACGCGCTGGGCGGCCCTGAATTCACGCAAACGGGTAATCGCATGGACTCGCCCCCGCGCATTCAGGCAACGATGTGCCAGTGGTGGTGAGCTATAGCTTCCATCACGACGCACGCGAGGGCGAGCCCATGGACAAGATTACCGCCATTGCCATTGATCTGGCCAAAAACGTCTTTCAAGCCGCTGCCGAGAATGACCTGGGCGAGATCGCCTGGGAGAAGCCGCTGAAGTCACGTCAAGCCATGCACAAGTTCATCAGGGAACTCGAGCCGCCGCTGACGGTGGTGCTGGAGACCGGCCCGGGTGCGCAGGCGTGGGCGCGAGAGCTTCAAGCGCGCGGCCTGACCGTCAAGCTGCTGCCGGCGCAGCACACCGCGACCCACCGCAGCGGCAACAAGAATGATTCCCGCGACAGCCACGCCATGTTGCGCGCGCATCACGATCGGCATGTGCATCCAGTGCCGGTCAAGACCCAGGAGCAACTGGCGATGCAGGCGCTGCACCGGGCCCGGCAGGGCTGGCGACGACGCATGACCGCCATCAGCAATCAGGTGCGCGGCCTGCTGCTCGAGCAGGGTGTGGTGTGCGCCAAGGGCAATGCCGCACTGGTACGCAAGGTGGATCGGGTTCTGGAGGACGCCACGGTGCCGATCCCGGATCGTTTGCGCGACCTCGTCGCCGAGTTGATGGGCGAGTGGCATGGGCATCGTGACCGGATGGCCAGGATCGATGGTGAACTGGACACCTTGAGTCGCACCGATCCGGTGGCCAGGCACCTGCGTCAGGTTCGCGGGATCGGTCCGATCATCTCCACCGCGATGGTCTGCAAGGAGGTCGCTCCCGAGCGCTTCGCCAATGGCCGTCAGTTCGCCGCCTACTTCGGCATCACCCCCAGCCAGCACAGCAGCGGCCCGAAGATCCGTCTGGGTCGCATGAGCCGGCGCGGCGACCGCTACCTGCGCAGCCTCATGATCGAGGGCGCGCACGCGGTCATCCGGCAGATCCGGAGTGATGCCACCGATCCCTACAGCCGCCGCATCCAGCGATGGCTGCGACGTTCGGGGCGCAAGGGCGCCGCGGTGCGTCTGGCCAACCACAACCTGCGCGTGGTGTGGTTGCTGCTGAAACACCCGCAGATGCGGTTCCGCAGCAATCCCCATGAAGCCAACCTCGGCACGGCCGTCGCGGAGGCTGCCGTGCACTGAACCGGGCGCCCCGCTACGCGTGAGCGTCCACCCGTATTCGTATCGTCCCTTTGCGCGCTACCGCTGCTGACAAGCTCGAATCATCAGGTCAGACCGTCGCGGATAAAAGGCCTACCGCCCTACCGGCTCTTGAAGCCTCTTTGTAATCGGCCTACCCGCGAGCTCATCCGATGCCGGCCCGTGGTCCCGAGTGACCACCTTCGACGAGGCCTCATACATAAACGCAGCCAGTGCTTCGCGCCCGAACAGCGGTTGACACCAGGGGCGAGTCCATACATAGGTTGGGCTGAGCGCTCTTTGCGAAGCCCAACACCCGTTGCGGAAACGTGGGGCTTCCGCCGATGAAGCCGGCGTCAGCCCAACCTACGATCCCAAGCTACCTC
>JAKDMK010000189.1 GCA_030452365.1 Nitrococcus sp. | reverse complement strand
AGGACTATGATCTGCGTAGTCTGCGCTATATCACGCAAGCCGGCGGCGCTATGCCGCGCGCCACCATAGAGCGGTTACGCGCAGCCACCCCGGGTATCGAGATCTTCGTCATGTACGGTCAGACGGAGGCGACGGCACGCCTCACTTACTTGCCGCCGACCCGGCTGGACGAAAAGCTGGGCTCGGTCGGGGTTGCCATAGACGGTGTGGAGATCGATGTTCGTGACGATCAGGACCGCTGCGTACCAACTGAGACGACTGGGGAGATCTGTGCGCGCGGCCCTAACGTCATGCTGGGCTACTGGAACGACCCAGAAGCTACTGGCAAAGTCCTGCGAGGCGGCTGGCTAAGGACCGGCGATCTTGGTCATCGCGACCGTGACGGTTATCTGTATATCGATGGCCGTGCTGCAGAAATGATCAAGACAGGCGCTTTCCGTGTCAGCCCGCAGGAAGTTGAGGAAGCGATCTGCGCGCTCGCCGATGTGCAGGAAGTCGCCGTCTCGGGCATTGCGGATGACATGCTGGGGCAGGCGATCCTGGCCGTGATAATACCGAAGCCCGCTAGCAGCCTGGACGTTCGTACGATAAAGGCACATTGCCATCAATGTCTTGCGCCTTACAAGGTACCGAAGCAGGTTGAGTTCGTTGCTGAATTTCCGCGAACCGCCTCCGGCAAGGTGCAGCGACTCGAATTAGCCAGGAAGGTGAACCGATGAACAATGCGACCCCTAACCTCGACAACAAGGTTCTCGAACTTGAAGAGGGCGAAGTCATCGAGAGAATCGCACGGCGCATGCGTGAGATCCTGTCAGGCGAGCTGTCGCGGCGCGGTTTCGTTGTGGCGATCTCCGGTGGGATCGACAGTTCTGTTTGCGCCGCGCTGGCCGTCGAGGCCCTCGGGCCAAAACGCGTTTTCGGTCTTCTCCTGCCGGAGCGGGACTCATCGGGATTCAGCACGGATCGTGGGCGACAGCTCGTCGACCACTTGGGAATATCCCACGAGGTCCACGACATTGCACCGACGCTAGAGGCGATTGGTTGCTATCGGTGGCGTGACGAGGCTATTCGCAGGGTCTTTCCCGACTACGGCGACGGTTGGAAAAACAAGATCGTCATTCGGGGTGGTATCGAGGGCCGAATGAATCACTTTTTCCTGGTTGTGCAAGACCCCGATGGTGACACGACTGAAGCGCGCTTGAATCTGCCCGATTACCTGCAGATCGTGGCAGCCACCAATTACAAGCAGCGCATCCGCAAAACCGTGGAATACTTCCACGCCGACCGTTTGAATTACGCGGTCATTGGAACTCCGAACCGGCTCGAATACGATCAAGGGTTCTTCGTTAAGAACGGCGACGGGAGCGCGGATATCAAGCCGATTGCGCACCTCTACAAGTGCCAGGTTTATGCTTTAGCACGTTACATGGGGCTCCCCGATGAAATCGCCAGTGCGATTCCGACGACGGATACGTACAGCCTTGCCCAAGGGCAGGACGAGTTCTACTTCGGCCTCCCGTACCAGGAGATGGATCTGGCACTCTGGGCGTATAACCACGGCCGGCCACCTGCCGAGCTCGCGCAGGCGCTTGGGATCGGCGAGGCCTCGGCCGCCAACGTATACAGGGACATCGAGTCGAAGCGCCGGGCTACCCGCTACATGCACCTGCGTCCGGTTCTCGCGGAGTCGGTCACCGAGCTTTCCCTATGATCTCGATCGGCCCTGACTCTTAACCACAGAGTCGCTGGTATCTGTTGGCGTAGGGCGCATTAGGTCGAACAGGCCGTAATGCGCCGAATGTTTGGGATCGCCGAGTTGCACTCGCCAATCTACAGTTCGGCAACCCGCTCCCGAGGCTCCTTCCGCGCCTCCAGAGTACTGGCCAGTGTCTGGACGAACGCAATCGCGGCGATCCGTTGGGCCACTTTGTTCAGATGACCGCCGTCTTCCGTATAGTCATTCGCCAACGTGTAGATTACTTCGCCATCGTGCTTGAACGTACTGCGAGTCCGAGTCCCATCAGGCAATGTCGATTCGACGCCCGCCAGCTCGAAGATCGGTTCACCCGAGTACTTCGCGCGCAGCGCGTCGTTGAAGGCGTTGCGCAGAATATTGTTGGCATGTTGCCCCGGGGCGAGGCCGAAGAAGCGCTTGACTGCTCTTTTTATGCCGGGATACTCGGCGCGTAAGGGCATGGTAATGTGTACGAGCTGTACCTCTGGCCGCGTGACGCGCAGTTTGCTAACCATACGCGAGTACAGGTCGATCATTTCGGCGACCCCTAGCGGTGTGTCTTGCTCTAAATCGACATAGCAGAACTTCATCATTGCGATGTCGTACTGCGGCTTACCATTCGCAGTCAGAAGCCACTCGAACATCTCGGTCTTTGAAACGGGATCGCGATTCTGTCCGATATTGGTATGGAAGATACCCGGACCGTTCGGAGGGGCACCCGAGATTTCGACAATTCGCAGCGGCACGCCTGCCTCTTTCGAGAGCGATTCGAGCCCCGCGAGAATATTTCGACCAACCGAATGATGGCCGAACAGGACGCGTGCCTTAGCTATGGTGCGCATGTTCTCAGCTATTGATTCCATATCCTCACCGCTCCCGCTCGCTTCGCGCATGGCCGATTTGCCCTCGTGCTGCCCGCAGCCAGCCAGTGCCAGAATGAGTGTTGCTACCAAAACCCACAACAATCCGCGTTTCTTCATCCCGCCGCCTCCCGTCTACAAGCTTTCCTTCAGCGTATGATGCACGCCGTTTCTGCTATATCCGCTCGATTGAAATTTGCAACAAACTGGTAGTGCAGCAACTGCAGCGAAGTGACGATGGCCAATGCCATTTCATCCCTCTCGCTGATCACTCCATCACCATCCGCTGCCTTCGCCAGAAGCTTGCGCGCTGCCGGAACGGAGACTAACCCCGACTCTTGGAGAGCTTCGTCACGAAGCAACTGGCTGGCGAGGTTCGTGCCGCCCGTCAAACATGCAGAGATCGGCGCTCGGTACGGTTGCTTCGGGCGTTCGTGAATCGACGACGGTAGCAAATCCGCGAAAGCTTTCTTCAAGATGTACTTCTCGTTTAGCCCACGCAACTTGAATTTTGGGGGTATACGGGCAGCAAACTCGATCAGGCGGTGATCGAGGAAAGGCACGCGCCCTTCTACCGAGTTCCCCATCATCATACGATCGCCTTGCGAGCTCAGCAAATAGTTAGAAAGAAACAATGACATTTCCAGATACTGTGCACGACAAAGCGGATGCCAGCGCTCGCGCTCGGGTTCGAGATAACCCTCAAGCTCGGCAAGCAGCTCATCGTCGCTTTGCATCTGTGCCTGAATGTCCGGCGAAAGCACGCCTCTGATCTGAGACGTATTCTGCCAGCGGACGCTGTGGGAATAATACGGATCTGATGTGTTCTCGAGTCCCTTACGAAAGAACAGCCTCCAAAACGACTCAGCACGCGGGTTACGAGTGACATAGGGATACAGCCTGGACAGTAGCATTGGCCTCCAGGCAGAGCCTGGATTGCGCGCCCAAAAGCGTCTCACCTTATCTTCGCGGAACAGGTTATATCCCGCAAACACTTCGTCCGCACCCTCGCCG
This sequence comes from Nitrococcus sp., assembly GCA_030452365.1. GTDB lineage: Bacteria > Pseudomonadota > Gammaproteobacteria > Nitrococcales > Nitrococcaceae > Nitrococcus. The sequence goes on along the minus strand of JAKDMK010000189.1, from coordinate 1,812 downwards.
CTTAAGACGACCTTAATGCCATTTGCACGTACCAGACCGGAGAGTGCCAGTAGAGGAGCCGGTGCAGTTCGCATCATGGGGCGTTCGGCAAACCAGACGACATCCGCTAATGCACGCCCTACATCACTCCCACTCACCTCGATTTCCCGGTGGTCGGTGCCGAGGTGGGCGACCATCAGTTGCTGATACTGGCGCTCATCAAAACGAGCATCCTCGAATCCTACCGAAAAAGTGGTGAGATCCCTGTTATGGAACCGCTTCACAAGCGCCGTCAGAATCGATGAATCGAGTCCTCCACTCAGATAGGTGGCAACCGGCACGTCGGAGCGCAGTTGCAGGCGTACAGCATCATGGAGCAATTCCTGTACGCCTTCCCGCCAGTAGCTGAAAGGTTGCTCCTCGTAATCCTCCTGGTCAGGAAAATCAAGCCTCCAGTAGCGCATGTGCACACGTTTGTCATGCTCCAGTACCAGCATAGTCCCCGGCGGCAACTCCTCGACACCCCGAAACGGCGTACGCGGCGGCACGCTGACCCACAAAGTCGCAACCTGGCCCAGCGCAACTGGATCCAGCTCGGCTCTCAAAGCGCCATGCGCAAACAGCGCCTTCATTTCAGAGCCGAAAATGACTGTTCCGTCCGCTAGCGCTGCGTGGAACAGTGGTCGAATGCCCACCCGATCCCGCGCAAGTACTAACCGTCGACGCGGCCGATCCCATAGCGCGATCGCGAATTGGCCATTCAGGTCATGGACAAAATCGAGACCCTTCTCTTCGTACAGATGAACGAGGGTCTCGGTATCACTGGTCGTGCGAAACCGATGGCCACGCTTTTCCAGATCGCCACGCAATTCAAGGTAATTGAAGATTTCACCATTGAAAGCGACCCATAGGGTTCCGTCTTCATTCGAAAGTGGTTGCTGCCCCGTAGCGAGGTCAATAATGGACAGGCGGCGATGACCCAACCCAATTCCAGGCTCCGAATGGTAGCCCTCCTCGTCCGGACCACGATGCGTCAGTATGCGGGTCATGCGCCGCAGCGCATCAGCATCAATCGGGCGCATATCCCGGTGCCAAATTCCGGCAATGCCACACATAAAATAGGATCCCTTCAACCGCCCCGTGCCAATGATTCAGGCCAAGCTTCACGAGTGTAGAGGATACTCCTGCTCGCAGCTGCGAATTCGTGCACGTCCCCAACGGTGACTTATCCTGCCACCTCGAATGCACGGGCGTTGGCATATAAACCCATGCGGTCAGCGCGCCTGGATGAGCGCCGCCGCACACTGCGCCTCGGTACGGTAGCGCTCCAGAAACTGCGCGAGCGACCTGCCCGCCTGCATCTGGACCTCGTTGATCGCCATGGCTGCCTCCGTAGCCGGTGTCTACGACTACATTATACCGGAGACGGTGGCCCATCAGTTGAGCCCGCTGAGATAGGTACATAATCAGGTGCTGCGAAGCGTTCGCGATTGCGATGTGAAAAGTTGTCGTAAAGAATTGAGGCTCAACCTCACATCAGCAGTTCCCGGTGAACGGCCAGGTGCCGCGCTGAGTGGGAGCATCCATACTCTCGGGCACACAAAGGTAACCGCTCGCCATGGGGGCATGCAGGGCTCTGTCACCGTCGGCGATAACGATCTGAATGCGTAGCGATTGCCTATGGAAGTGGACAACCCTGCGCTGAGCCCTTGGCTCGCGTGCTGTCGCGATCAATACGTAATACGCCAACACTGGGAAAAGCCAGACGCAGCGCGGCGTCGACTCTTTGTGTGCCGAGGCCAAGCGGACGCAGATCAGGGCTCGCGCAGTGCG
>JAKDMK010000633.1 GCA_030452365.1 Nitrococcus sp. | reverse complement strand
CTAGGGAATCTCTGATTTATTCGTTCAATCAGCGATAATAGGCACTTGTTGTCACCGTGTTTGGAGGATTAGCCGATGCGCCAGCAGACCTTGGCCGAAGCCAGCTTCGAGAAATTCCGCAAGCCGACGAAGCGCGAACAGTTTCTTGAAGTGATGGACAAGGTGGTGCCCTGGGGGCGGCTGTGCGCGCTGATTGAGCCGGTGTATCCGCAAGCCGACGGCGCGGGGCGGCCGCCGATCGGTATTGAACGGATGCTGCGCATTCATTTCCTGCAGCACTGGTTCAATCTCTCCGACCCTGGGATGGAAGAAGCGTTGTACGATTCGCGCGCGATGCGCGCCTTTGTCGGCATCGATCTGGGCCGTGAGCCGGCGCCGGACGAGACCACGCTGTGCCGCTTTCGCCATCTGCTGGAAGCGCATGAACTGGGCGCCGAGCTGTTTCACGGCATCAACGCCCATCTGGAGACGCAGGGCTTTAAGATCGCCACCGGCACCATTGTCGATGCGACCCTCATCCATGCGCCCGCGTCGACCAAGAATCGGGATAAGGCGCGCGACCCGGACATGCACCAGACCAAGAAAGGCAACCAGTGGTATTTTGGCATGAAGGGGCACATCGGCGTCGACAGTAAGACGCAGCTGATCCATTCGGTCGCGGCAACCCCCGCCAATGTGCACGCTAGCCAGTTGATTGACGACCTGTTGCATGGCGAGGAGACGCGAGTCTGGGGCGACTCGGCCTACCATGACCAGCGCGAAGCCATCCGGGCCCGCGCGCCAGGCGCGCAAGACTTCACCCATAAAAAAGCCTATCGCAACCAGCCCTTGAGCGCTGCGGATCAGCAGGCCAATCGCACCAAGTCGAAGGTGCGGGCCCGGGGAGAGCACCCCTTTCACACCCTGAAATGCGTGTTCGGCTTTACCAAGGTGCGCTACCGGGGCTTGGGCAAGAACGCCAACCGGCTGTTCGCCGCCTGCGGCTTGATCAACTTGTATCGTGTGCGAAGGCAATTGTTGGCGCTCACGTAGGATCAGTGCGTCTGTCGCCGGCTGAATCGCCGCTCGGCGGACGAAAAAGACCAAAAATCATCCTAAAAACCCAAGGCACGATCGGTATCTTACGAACCACACATGACAATCTATCCCTCAACTCCATGACTGGCTATTATTCAGAGCTTCCCTAAGCATAACACTCGATGGCAACAACGCTACCGGTAAATAATCTCGACTTTCTCCTGATACTTCCGGCAAAGCCAAATAGTCATTTTCCGGCTGGCGATCCTCGGCAAACAGGGTCGGATAATCCGCCATCTCGCGCGTCGGTTTCTTCTTGCTCATTTGCCGGAAAACGCGCACCGCCTCCACTTGCGCTTTCACCAGTGGCAACGACCGCCATTCCACTGGGCTGACATTCTTGAGCCAGAGGCACCAGCGTTTGTAGCCGTAAAGCAGTTCGTCCGCGCCCATGAATGGGCGGAAGTACTGTTCAGAACCCGGCTCCTGCTCGAGAAATGCTTTCTTTTCTTTCTCGGTAAAGATCAGATGCCCACCGTCTACTGGTTTGCTGCCATATCGCATTGGCGGCACATCGGCCAGCGGGTCGCGGCGCTTCATC
>JAKDMK010000632.1 GCA_030452365.1 Nitrococcus sp. | reverse complement strand
AGTGATACAGGGTCCAGTACTCTCGGTAGCGCGGGTCGTCCTCGGGGTCGACCAGCTCAAAATCCCGATCCGGCTGTAAGCGCAGTCCGAGGCGCTTGATGCGCATGCGCACCACTCGCCGCCGGCCGATCAAAATGGGTTTGGCCAGCCGGTCGTCGACCACCACCTGCACCGCGCGCAAGGTGCGCTCTTCCTCGCCGTCACCGTAGACCAGACGTTTGGGATCGCTGCGGGCGCGCTCAAAAATCGGCTTCATCACCAGTCCGGACTGAAAGACGAACTGATTGAGCCGCAGCCGATAGGCGTCGAAGTCGTCGATGGGAAAGCGCGCCACTCCGCTGTCCATCGCCGCCTTCGCGACCGCGGGCGCGATGCGGGTAATCAGCCTGGGATCGAACGGCTTGGGGATTAGGTAATCCGGGCCGAACTTGAGCGGCTTGCCGCCGTAGGCCGCCACCACGATGTCCGAGGATTCCGCCATGGCGAGCTCCGCGATCGCCATGACGCAGGCCTTTTTCATCTCTTCGTTGATCGTGGTCGCACCGACGTCGAGCGCGCCGCGAAAAATAAACGGGAAACACAGGACATTGTTAACTTGGTTGGGATAATCCGAACGTCCAGTGGCGATGATCGCCTCCGGGCGAGCCGCTTGGACGAGCTCGGGGAGGATTTCCGGCACTGGGTTGGCGAGCGCTAGAATGAGCGGTCTTGTGACCATGCGCTTGACCATGTCCTCGGTCAGCACTCCCGGTCCCGAAAGACCGAGGAAAATATCCGCCCCTTCGATTGCCTCGGCCAGGGTGCGGGCTTTGGTATCCGCCGCATAGCGCGCCTTGCGCGCATCCATGGACTCGGTGCGGCCCTTGTAGATCACGCCATTGCGGTCTGTGACGATTACGTTCTCTGACCTAAGCCCCATGCTTGTCAGCAGATCCAGGCAGGCAAGAGCGGCAGCGCCGGCGCCGCAGGTCACCAGCTTTACGTCGGAGAATTGTTTCTCTAACAGGGTTAAGCTGTTGTAGATCGCCGCCGCGGTGATGATTGCGGTGCCGTGCTGATCGTCGTGAAAGACCGGGATGTGCATGCGCTCCTTGAGCTTGCGCTCGATATAGAAGCACTCGGGTGCCTTAATGTCCTCAAGGTTGATGCCGCCGAAGCTGGGCTCGAGACTGGCGATGATCTCCACCAGCTTGTCTGGATCGCGTTCGTCGATTTCGATGTCGAAGACATCGATGCCGGCGAACTTCTTGAATAACACGCTCTTGCCTTCCATTACCGGCTTGGCTGCCAGTGCCCCGATGGCCCCTAGGCCGAGCACGGCCGTGCCGTTGGTGATCACCGCGACCAGATTACCCCGCGCCGTGAGTTCTGCGGCGACATCCGGGTTACTGACGATCGCTTCACAGGCTGCGGCGACGCCGGGGGTATAGGCGAGCGCCAAGTCGCGCTGGTTGGCCAAGGGTTTGGATGGCGTGACGGTGATTTTGCCGGGCGGTGGCAGTCGATGGTACTCGATCGCGGCTGCGCCAAAATCTTCGGACATCGTGCTCTGCTCTTTGCGGGCGTGGTCTGATAAAGATACAACGTACCTACTCACCCCTCGTCATCCTGCGCGCAGCGAA
>JAKDMK010000631.1 GCA_030452365.1 Nitrococcus sp. | reverse complement strand
CCATGCGCCTCATCCCCGTCATCGCGCTGATCGTCCTGATGCTTTCTCTGCCGATCCAGGCCATGGCCCACTCCGCCACCCCGGAGGCGTCCTCGCCCTCAGCGGCGAGCGGCGACTTTGCGGGTTTAGTCGATATCGGCGCGCGCAACCTGTATCTGGAGTGCCACGGCCAGGGCAGCCCCACCGTCGTGCTCGAAGCGGGCAGCCAGGCTCGGTCCGACTACTGGAGCCGGGATCGCACCAACCCCGCGAGCGGGCGGCAGATGGTGATGCCCGCCGTCGCCGGCTTCACCCGCGTGTGCGCCTATGACCGGCCAGGGACGATCTTCGATCCCGTGCATCCCGAGCTCGACCCACGCGGCCGCGACTTTTACCCCAGCCGCAGCGACCCGGTGTTCGCGGTGCGCGCCGCGCCAGAGGTTCTCGACGACTTTCGCGCCCTGCTCCAGGCCGCGCGCATTCCCGCCCCCTACGTGCTGGTGGGTCACTCAATGGGCGGCGCGCTGATGCGGCTCTATGCCAGCGCCTACCCCGAGGAGGTTGTCGGCATGGTGCTTGTCGACAGCACCCCCGAAGACGTGTGGGTGAAGTTCGAGGACGCCATGACACCTGCACAGTGGCAGGCGTTTGAAGGGCCACAGTTCAGCTTGGAGCCAAACGACGAGTACCCCGCGTTCGAGCGGCTCGATTCTCTCGCCATAGTGGCACAGTTGCGCGAGACGCAACGGGTTGCCCCGCTCCGCCCGATGCCGCTGGCCGTGCTTGCCCACGGCGTCCCGTTCGCCGCGCCGACCCCGGACTGGCCCACCAACGTGACAGAAGCGATCATGCTCGCCGAACAACGGCGTCTGGCAACGCTCGTGCCCGACGCCCGTTTCATCATCGCCGCCACGTCCGGGCACAACATCCACCAGGACCAGCCCGAGCTGGTAACCGAAGCCATCTGCCAGGTAGTAGAGGGCGTGCGTCACCCGGATACCTGGGATTCCCTGACCTCCTGCTGCGCAGCATCCACCTCCACCACCGCGCCCGCACGCACGGTCTGCTCCCCGGCGCTCAAGCCGATCGACCCGTCCGCGCTGCAAGCCGTTGTAGATACGGCAGTCCGGGAGATGCTGATTCCCGGCGCGATCGTTTTGCTGCGCACGCCCCAAGGCGAGGTCATCGTCAGCTCCGGCACCACCGAGCTGGGCGCCACGATCCCACCGCGCGCCGACACCCACTTCCGCATCGCCTCGAACACCAAGACGATGACGGCCGCAGTGATCATGCAGCTGGCCCAGGAGAAGCAGCTCAAGCTCAGCGATCCCGTCTCGATGTACGTCCCCGGCGTGCCCAACGGCGACACCATCACCATCGCCAATTTGCTGAAGATGCGCAGCGGCCTGTACAACTACACCAACTCGCCACTGATTGCGAAGAGTCTCGACGACGACCCGACCAAGGCGTGGACCCCGCAGCAACTGCTGGACATCGCCTTTGCCCAGCCGGCCAACTTCGCCCCCGACGCGGAGTTCGAATACAACAACACCAACTACGCGCTGCTTGGCCTGATCATCGAGAAGGTGGATGGCCGGCCGCTGGCCGCGGCGATGCGGGAGCGGTTGTTCAAGCCGCTCGGCA
>JAKDMK010000188.1 GCA_030452365.1 Nitrococcus sp. | reverse complement strand
GCTGCGGCTGCCTACGGACTTTTCTCACCAGCGGGCAGGTCGCATCGATGATACGTAGATCGCGTCCTCTTGCTCGCTGGACAACGGCATTGGCAACGCCGTGGGCACTGAATATGATGACAGCTTGCAGGGGAATCACATCCATTGCATACGGCTCGGTTTATGGTAATCAGCTTTGTCGACAATTCGCCACACTATAGCGGCGCGAGCGTGTTACCTTTGCGCATCCAGCGACTCATCCGCGCAACACAGGCACAGCCGACGAGGCCGGCGCCCGCCATGATGCTCGCGGCAGCGGACAGGCGCGTTAATTCACGTGTACCACTAGACTGCTTAAAGTTTCAAGCCTAAGTTTACAGAATGGAATGATGTTTTGTCTCCCTGTATTCTGTTCGGATTGAAGCCGGAAAGTTCCGCAGCCCATATCCGTCCGAGCCGATCAACGCGACCGCGATCACGATGGTTGCTTAAAGGCCACTAAAATTAACTGCTTGTAATGGAAGGTGTTCGCAATGGCGCACTCCCTGCTGGAATCCGTAATGTCTCCCGAAGACCTTCGGCAACTGCCTGAATCGCAGCTGCCTGCTCTCTCGCGGGAGCTACGGGAGTTCTTGCTGGAGACGGTTTCCGGCAGTGGCGGTCACCTTGGCGCCGGACTTGGCGCCGTGGAGCTCACGATCGCGCTGCATTACGTATTCGAAACTCCGGAGGACCGGATAGTATGGGATGTCGGGCATCAGGCCTACCCGCATAAAATCCTGACTGGCCGGCGCGAGATGCTGCACACGATCCGCAAGCGTAGCGGCCTAGCCCCGTTTCCCCACCGCGAAGAGAGCCCGTATGACACCTTCGCCGTGGGTCACGCGGGCACCGCTATCGGCGCGGCACTTGGCATGGCCATAGCCGCTGCCCGCAATAACGTGCAGCGGCGGGTTGTCGCGGTGGTCGGCGATGGCGGCATGACCTGCGGCATGGCCTATGAAGCGCTCAACCATGCGAGTGATCTACACCCGGACCTGTTGGTGATCCTAAACGACAACGAGATGTCCATCTCGCCAAATGTCGGTGGCTTAACCAATTATCTAGCCCGCTGCGCCTCAAGCCGGCAGTACACGGCTTTGCGTGAAGGCGGCAAACGCATTCTGCAGACGGTACCGCCTATGTGGGAGCTCGCCAAACGGGTCGAGACGCATACCAAGGGCTTGGTCGTGCCGGGCACGTTGTTCGAGGAGCTCGGCTTTCGCTACTTCGGTCCGGTCGATGGCCACCACCTGCCAACCTTGCTCCACACCCTGCGCAATTTGCGTGCTCACCACGGGCCACGTCTGCTGCACGTGGTAACCCGCAAAGGCAAAGGTTATCCACCGGCCGAGGCCGATCAGGTCCAATATCACGGTGTCTCGCCGTTCGATCCCAAGATTGGAATCCGCAAATCGAGCGGTAGTTCCTCGAGTCCCACTTATAGCCAAGTATTCGGCGACTGGCTCTGCGATATGGCGGCGCGTGATCAGCGACTGATGGCCATAACGCCAGCGATGCGCGAAGGCTCAGGCTTGGTGCGTTTCTCCGAGCGCTTTCCAGATCGCTACTTCGATGCCGCCATCGCCGAGCAGCACAGCGTAACGCTTGCCGCCGGCATGGCCGCCGATGGCTTGAAGCCCGTGGTGGCCATTTACTCAACCTTCCTGCAACGGGCTTATGATCAGCTTATCCACGATGTGGCGCTGCAGAATCTTGCGGTGCTCTTCGCGGTGGACCGCGCGGGCGCCGTAGGAGCCGACGGGGCGACGCACCAGGGCGCATTCGATCTGACCTTCATGCGCTGCGTGCCGAACATGGTCATCATGGCGCCGGCGGATGAACAGGAGTGTCGGCAGATGCTCTATACCGGCTTTCTGCTGGACGGACCGGCCGCCGTGCGCTATCCGCGCGGCAAAGGAACAGGGGCGGCGATGGATCTGGAGATGAACGCGCTGCCGATTGGCAAGGCGCAGATACGTCAGCAGGGCTCGGGCATCGCCATCCTGGCCTTCGGCACCATACTCCCGGCCTGTCTACAAGCGGGTGAGCGCCTGGGGGCAACCGTGGTTAATATGCGTTTCGTAAAGCCGTTGGACACCGAGCTGCTCGTTGAGCTCGCCGCCAGTCACGAATTGCTGGTCACCGTTGAGGACAACGTCGTCGCCGGGGGAGCGGGTAGCGCGGTTGGTGAGGCCCTGGCCAAAGAAGGTATTCAGGTCTCGCTGCTGCAGCTCGGCCTACCCGATCGATTTATCGACCACGGCAGCCAGGAAGATCAGCTGGCGGCGGTCGGGCTTGATGGCGAGGGGATTCTGGCCGCGCTGCAAAGCGATCGCAGGGCACGCGAGATAATAAGTTCGCGCCCTTCCCGGCAAGCCTCGGATGCGCCGCTCCCCGGGCATGATCGGTTGCGGCGCTCTGAATCGGCCGGCCGCTGAGTCAACACGAGAGTCTTTGCGGGCCAACAGCGCAAGAACGCAGAGTTGCACAGGGTGCGCAAGGGGGCTCAGCGCGGGCCGAGATGGCTGCCGGCAAGCGCGCGTCAAGGCCAAGTGCCACTATCCATTACAATGGGTGCAATTCGCCGCAGGGTCGAGGTCGCGAGCCGGGCGCTGTAGGCGAGCTGAAGCAATGGCCAGAGCATGGCGGGCCGGCGCATCAAGCCATTGATCAAATGAGTTAGGCGCAAGGCCCCGCGTTTATCCACGGCCTCGGCAAACGCTGGCGGCATCGCCATAGCGGCCGGATCGACAACAACCCGCAAAACCAGTAACGGCAGTCCGTAACGGCTTGCCACGCGGGCGATACCGCCGCTCTCCATGTCCACGGCAACTGCTGCGTAGTGGTGCAGCAATATCGCCTTTTGCGCGCATGTCGCAACGATGCCTTCGCTCGCGAACAGCGGCCCTTCAACCACCGCCACCCCTGCTGGGAGCGCTGCCAGGACTCCATGCCGCCAAGCTTTGTCAGTGGGGTAATTTGTACCGCCAGCCGTCATTACTTGATCAGCAGCGATCAGGGTTCCTGGGGCAATCTCTGGGTCAAGCCCACCGGCCAATCCCCAGCTAAGCAAACTGGTGGCGCCCTGCGCCACCAGGCGCTCGGCGGTGCTGCGCGCGCGCGTGCGTCCGGGGCCTGAAATGCCAACCATTGTCTCGGCAGGCCAGGCAGGCAGTCCCCCAAGCAAGCCGCGCCGTCGCAGACACCGGGCCTCGAGCGGCAAAGCGCTCACCACCCCGATCCGGCTCATGGATCGTTACCAGGATTACGGTGACACATTACCATATACACTAATATCGGTGCCGTTTACTATTCGCACATGGCCCGTCTGCCTCGTGGCGGTTCTGGCATTCCCCACTACATTACGCAACGGATTAATCGCCGCCGGAGGCTGAGCGTAGATCTCCTGAATCAAGCGTCACCTCTACCTTGCCAGACATTACCCTTTTTCCTCTCTTGAATAAGTTGTAATGCTTTTTCATGTTTGCTTAAATCCACATTATGTTTGCTTTTAGTTTTCTTGGTAATATAGTTAGAAAGTACCAGCAAGCCCACCGCTGGAGCCAAAGTAATTATCGTTACTATGTAGATCGCGATGCAGTTTAGGCTCACGAGGTCTTGGATGCCAATAAACTTCGCTCGAAACCAGATCGTAAGGATGTTTATCAAGACCGTTTTGCTGGTCAACAACAGCCATATATACCCAAGTGACTTACAAATGATTGCCCAGAAATTCATTCTCCCTCTTCCTTTTCCTCTTTCTGTCCGTGATTTATAAATACAGCCCACCGGCGCTCGACATAATGCTTGTCGTATGGGGCCCAACGCGTGCGCGGCCTCACCATACATAGCGGCACCTGGACCTCACACTGAAATAAAGCCTCAGCGTAACTACTCACCCCTCGTCATCCTGCGCGCAGCGAAGCGCAGTCGCAGGATCCAGCGACTAGATTCTGCGACTCCGCCTGACGGCTCCGCGCAGAATGACCTCAGCGTTACATAAAAGTAGATGGTTAATACTGTTCGACAATGAGGCGATTCGTAGCCCATATCGCCCTCCAGCGCCAATCGAGTAAGCTTACTGGGCGAGCGCCCAGCGTGGGCAGTAGGGCCTGTTGAAATCCACGCACGACGCCGCGCCGGAGGCCATTGTTTCGCAAGACAAAGCGCCGCGGGTGGATGTCAAACGGCCCTAGAATCGACCCTACTGTGCCCTATCCCGTATAGTTCACCAAGACGGTCGAAGAACTGTAGCTCATGAGGCCGGCCGTCCTACCCCATCGCTCCGCGGGCGCGCATACATGGCTCAATTGCTCCTGATCGCAGCGGTAGTCGCCGTTTTCGTCCTCTGGCGCTCCCCCGAGGCGCGTACGGCCGTGCAGCGGCGTTTTCCAAGGCTGCTGACCTACCTTGGCCTGGGTCTGCTCGCCGTGCTGGTCGCAACTGGACGCCTGCACTGGATAGTTGCGCTCATCCTCGGCGCCGCGCTGCTGAGCCGTCGACTAACCGCCAAGCTAAATCGCCTCGCCAGAGGTGGGCGCAGCCGCCAAGCACAGGGCTACTCCCACCTGCAGACGAATAATCTAGAGCTCACGATCGATCTGCGCAGCGGTTGCATCGATGGTACGGCCCTCGGTGGTCGACTGCACGGTCGCCCGCTGAGCCGTCTTACGCTCGCCGAGCTGCTGGCATTGCGCGACGATTATCTCGCGCTCGACGGCGAGGCCGCGGCGCTTCTCGCCGCCTACCTGGATCAAGCCCATGCGGGCTGGCGCGCTCGCGCTGCCCACGACGGCGATGAGGATCCTCGCCATAGACTTGATGGCGCTGGCGCATTGTCACCGGCACAAGCCTACGCCATGCTTGGGCTTGCGGATGGCGCCGAGCGGGAGGAGATTGTTGCGGCGCATCGGCGACTGATGCAGCGGCTGCATCCCGATCGCGGCGGCTCCGGTTATCTCGCGGCCCGCATCAATGAGGCCAAAAGGCGGCTGCTAGCGGCGCGCCGGTAAGGCCAGGCGGCCATGAGCAAGCGGCTTGCCGGCACTCGAAGCGGCTCTCCGCCATCGCATTCGGTGGCGCCGAGGATAGACGCCAGCCGTTGGCAATTCACCGCCGCGGGTAGCCCTTTACTCAAGAAGGAGAAGCAGCTTTGGGCAAAATCCACCTATTCCTTATGGGTTTGGCGCTGGTTGCCGCGAGCGCGCTATGCGGAGGGGCTACAGCTCGCCCGCTGACTACAGGCGCCAACGCCGGCAGCGGCAACCTTCCGGCCAAGGCCGTTCGAGGCGGCGACGCTGACCAGCAAGGGCTCACCCTGACGGTTTATCAAAACGGCCTTGGCCTGGTACATGCTGTCCGCTGGGTCACCCTCTCCCCGGCCAGCCTTGAGCTTACGCTCTCGGACCTGCCCG
>JAKDMK010000630.1 GCA_030452365.1 Nitrococcus sp. | reverse complement strand
CTGACCAGGGCGGCGGCCGTGGTGAAGCCGACGGACATGCCCTTCTGGCATGCGGCCAGGCCAAGACCGAGAGCCACATGGGTCTTGCCCGTGCCGCTCGGTCCGAGCGCAATGACATTCTCGCGCCGCTCGATCCACTCGCAACGGGCCAGTTCCAGCACCTGCATCTTGTTGAGCTTCGGTATGGCGGCGAAGTCGAAGCTGTCCAGGCTTTTGACGACCGGGAACCTGGCCGCCTTGATGCGCCGCTCAACCTTGCGGCGGTCCCGTTCGATCATCTCCAGTTCGGCAAGGCGGGCGAGGTATCCGGTATGATCGACGCCCTCGGTGGCGCATTGGCGTGCCAGTTTCTGGTATTCCCGCTGGAAGGTCGGCAGCTTGAGGATTTTGAGAGTGTGGGAAAGCAGGATATCGGGAGCTTCGGTGTTCATGCCGCGTCCTCCGCTTCAGCACCGCCGAGCAGGTGCATATAGGCCTTCGCTGAAGTCATCTCGACGGTCGCTCGCGGCAGGTAGGGATAGATGGACAGGTCCAGCCTCGGCGGCCGACGCTCCACCCGGCACAGGATAAGATGCTTGACGGCGTCGAAGCCGATGGCACCGAGCTGTAGGGCCTGTTTCACCGCCGCATGCAGGTCGGCAAGCTCGAAGCTTTCCAGCAGGCGCAGGATCTGCACGTATTCTCGTCGGCCATGCTTTGCCATGCGCGCTTCCATCAGGCGACGCAGCGTGGCGAATTCCTCGGGTAGGTCCCAGCCCTGGAGAGGCGCGGCCTGATCCAGCGAATTGATCTTCTGTTCGATCAGCGGAAGGTAATGCAGCGGATCGAAGACGACGTCTTCTCTATCCCAGCTTCGAGGGTGGCGGGCGATGATCTCGCCGCGGCAGCCGATCACCACTTCGTCGACATAGCCCCGGACCCAGACGTCCTGATGGCCGTAGGCGACCGGGACGGAATAGTCGTTGGTCTTGTAGCGCACCAGCGACTGCGCCGTCACCTTGGCGCTGGCCTGATCACACGCATCGAAAGGCGAGGCCGGCAACGGGCGCATGGCCGCAAGATCGCGCTGCAGCCGTTCTTGGATCGTCTCGCTCTCGCCGCGCAGCCTGTCGCGCTGGCGCTTGCGGCATTGCTCCTCCAGCCAGGCGTTGAACGCAGCCCATGTCGCAAACTGCGGGACCGGCACCATGAAGTTGCGCCGGGAATAGCCAACAAGGCCCTCGACACTGCCCTTGTCATTGCCTTTCCCAGGACGGCCATAGCGATCCCGGATCAGGTAGTGGGACAGGAAGCCGTTGAACAGCCCAGCACGCTTGCGGGTGCCGTCGGCCAGGATCTTGGCCACCAGGCAGCGGTCGTTGTCGTAGACGATCGATTGCGGCACGGCTCCCAAGAAGGCGAACGCATGGATGTGGCCATCGACCCAGGCCTCTGACACCGCCGCCGGATAGGCCCGCACATAGCAGCCGTCGCTATGCGGCAGGTCGAGCACGAAGAAGTGCGCCTTGCGCTCCACGCCGCCGATCACGACCATCGCCTCGGCAAAATCGGCCTGCGCATGGCCCGGCGGATGAGCCAGCGGCACGAACACCTCCTGGCGACGCTGATCCCGCTCGCGCATGTAATCCT
>JAKDMK010000629.1 GCA_030452365.1 Nitrococcus sp. | reverse complement strand
TAATACGCGATCCATTCGACCCAGCGTGAGCGCTCGTTGCGCTTGCTTATCAATTCTGCTACCCCCTTGTCGAGAGTTGCAAGTTTGCCCTCACGTTTTCGCGCCAAGGCAAGCAAATAGGCATCCGTCGCTTGCCGATGGCCGACAAAGGCGAGCGATGCGAACGGCCCCTTCGAAACCACACCGATTTCATCCGGCCAGAAGGTATGTTCGGGCAAGCGCATGAGACGCTCCAGCATCGCGACGGCTTCGCGCGGCGGGGCCGCATCGCGGATCACCTTTCGGTTTGACGACACCCGCACGAATCCGAGCTGGGTAATCGGGCATGTCGCCCAACCGGCGGCAGCATTGCGATCGAACCAACGGCGCGCGATCGCGTGATGAACATGGGTCGGCCACGTCAGGGCGATCAACACGTTGACGTCGAGCAGATAACCGTTCAAGCCAACTCGTCCTCGTCGATCTTCACATCCTCCAGAGTGATGGGCGGGCTGTTCTCCGCCACCTGGAATACGGGAAAGCCATCCTCCGACGCCGGATACGAACTGCGGACTGCCAGCCCGCGCCGAACCAGCTCCGAGATCACCCGGCCCAACGGCTGCCGGCGCACGGCCGCCAGCTTGCGCGCCGCCTCCAGGGCATCGTCCTCCAGATTCAGCGTCGTCCTCATGGCATTTGATGTTTAGATGTATGCGCACCATAGCATCATAGGCCTGAACTTTCAAATCAAACCGTGAAGTTCATTGTGGCAAAATGCCGCAGCGCCAAAATGTAGTGGAGTGAATTCACCGTCATGCAGCTTACGGGACTCGGTTTATACACGTTTTCACAAGGCGCGCACGTCATAGGGGCGAAGCCTCAAGAACTGCGCAGGTGGCTGCAAGGGTACAGCCAATTGTTGCATGGCAAACGTCGGCGAAGTCCGCCGCTGTGGACTACCGAGCTGGAGAGCAGCGGCCTCAATGGCTTAAGTTTTCACTATCTCCTGGAAGCCCGCTTTGTTAAGCGATTCCGCGAATATGGTGTAAGCCTGCAGACGGTCCGCATTGCTGCCGCACATGCTCGCGAGGCACTCGATAACCCTTACCCCTTCACCTGCCTCAGCTTTCAAACGGATGGAAAGACCATATTCTTGGAGGCTGCTCGCGAAAGTGGTGAGATTGCCCTTCTGGACCTGCCGAAAAAGCAATATGCTTTCGAGGAAATCATCCGGCCGTCACTTTACGCGGGCATCGAATCTGACGCTGAACGCGCTTCACGGTGGTTCCCGGAGCCGAATCGCAGAGACATCGTGCTGGACCCCACGATAGCATTTGGCAAACCGATAGTTATTGGCACGAACATCCGGACAGATATTCTTCACGATGCTTACTTGGCAGAAGATGGTGATAAGCGCCAAGTAGCACGGCAATTCGAGGTTGAGATCGAGGCCGTTACGGCTGCCCTTCGTTTTGAAAAGCGGCTCGCCGCTTGAAGTTTTTCTTCGACAATAACCTTCCTGCGGCGCTGGCTTGCGCGCTTGACGAACCGCAAAAGGGCAGAGAAGACGATGTAGAGCAGGTTATCCATCTGCAGGATAAGTTCGAGAAACAAGTACCGGACGATCACTGGATATCATCGCTGTCCCTGGAAAGCGA
>JAKDMK010000032.1 GCA_030452365.1 Nitrococcus sp. | reverse complement strand
GTGAAGTCTAGCCTTATTTGTTATTGCCTGGGTCAGGCTTCAAGCACCGTATTTGCACCACAACATTTTTTGTATTTCTTTTTGCTTCCGCATGGGTATGGATCATTACGACCGACCTTTTTAGATTGATCCGGCACAAATGGGTTTAATGCCTTTTCCCAAGATGCGTGCCAAGTTCCGGATTGCGATTGAGCGCATCGGTTATTGAGTACGCACCTACGGGAATTACGGTGTAAACGGTTTCAAACGAGACCGTTATTCCGTCACCTTAGGCGCCCGCGTACGCTGGCTCCTGCAATCTTCGTAATGCGGTAGAGCCACTATGGACGCAGTAGCCGCCAGCGTAGATGTGAATCTAGTCGGTTTCGATCGCTTCACCCCCGGCCGAGCGCGACGGCTAGCCTCGCTAAACAGAAGATGCATGCTTGAAACCCGTGACCCCGTTATCGCGACCTGCGCGGTGAGCGCGGCCCCCTATTCTGGGAGCCGCGCCACCCGTACGCGCAATTCTCAGTTTGGCGCGTTCTGGATCGTCGCACCCCAGATCGCGATAAGCCCTTTGTTGAGCTGGTACCGCACACTCAGCGTGCCGTCTTCGTTGTGAGTGTAAGTCTGCGTATGCGTCGAGCTCGCGCTGGCCGAGAAAAACGGCCAGATGCCGAAAGACGCCTGCGTTTTGATTTGCTGGAACTGCGACGCCGAGTACGTCGCCTTCGAGGTCACTACGAGGTCATAGCCACTCACCAGCAGGAGTGACGACATACGTCGCGCGAGCGACCCATTCGCGCCGAAGAAGGAATCCCAAGTACCCGCATTGGAATTGGGATCCCAGATGGTGTTGTCGTTTTTGCCATTGTAAGCACGGCTCACCAGCGAGCCGTCATACCAGCCGGCAGCGTTCGATACGACAGTTGCATATTGCCCAATGGTTCCGCTGATGGTGAACTCGCTGCTCGTCGCCAGTTGATTTAATTGCTCGAACGACCCACTCGCCGCGCCATTAAAGATATCGTAGAACCCAGACGCAGACCCCGAAACCGTGGTCCCGGTAGACGATGTCTTTGCGGTGGCAGAATTGTAGTTGATCGTGGCCGAACTGCCGCTGTTGATCGCGTTGCGCGCTACATCGATCGTGCAGGAATAGTTTGGTAGCGCGAACATTTGACTCGCACTGCCGCTAAAGGTCGTGTAAAAGCTCTTGTTTACATAGTTGTCCAGCGCCAGGTTCAGAGGATCGCTCGCCGCCTCTTTGAATGCAGTGAGGGCGGCAGCCTCTTTGCCCGGATCCAAATGCCTGTTGGCCCACTTCTTGAACAGCGCTTCCTGGGTGTCGTCGCTCTTATCTGCGTTCCGGTAGGCAATCCAGTTGGCATACTGATCACCGAGTGCGGCACGAAGGCCGTTGCCCGAACTAGTGGGCAGCATGGCGTGAAGCAGTCCATTATAGGCCGTGGAGCGCTTGTTCTTTCCTGACGGATCGTAGTAGGCAGTAGTCGATTGTGGCGGCACCGAGTCTGCCATCCGAAACAGCGCGCTGGAATCCTCGCTTTGAAGGCCGAGCATACCTTGCGCCATCTGGAAAGTGCTGGAATCCATGCCAAGAGCGCGAACGACTTCGTTCCGCCAGCCGGCATTAAGCTCGTCGATCACCTGCGGAACGCTAGAATCGCTTGTGAGTCTCACGTTTTGTTGCATTGAACCAATTCCTCTTGTGCCTTGGCCCCGTATTTCGGGGATGGGGTTGGTGCCTTAGTTGGCGGAAGAAGGCTAAGCGAGTCGCATGCGGGTCGCCGTGCGCTAGGTCGCAAGTTGGGATCGGAGCCTAGGACATGTCGGACTTTGGGGCGGGTGGCCGGAGGCTGGAGATAGGAGTGACGGCGGTATTCGTGGATTGATTACGGCACTGCTGATTCAGGATCACGGCCAAAGCGATGCTGCCATCGCCAAGGCGGATAGCTTTGCTGGCACTTTCGCCTGTGGGCTGATTACCCTGGCGCTGGCGAATGACGTACCAATCAGCCAGATCATGAAGACTCGCGAGACTGACGGGCAGCAAATTTTCGAGCCCACCGCTGCCGAATGCTTTTGCTGTCGGATCGGTAGCGTAGGCTCAGGTAGTTGCGTTGTTAAGCATTGGAGAGTCATGTAGTTACCATGAGCGCAGTTCACCATCTACTGGCAACCGGCAGCGCCAAGCCGCTACCAAATTTCTTCATCGTCGGGGCCCCCCGTTGCGGGACCACCGCGATGAGCCACTATCTCAGCAAACATCCCCAGATCTGCTTTGCCCGCCCCAAGGAGCCGCACTTTTTCACCTCGTCCCTGGCGGTATCCGGCCAGCCGAGCCTGCAACACGACTATATCGAGCGCTTCTTCGGCCACTGCGGGCACGCCAAGCCCATCCTGGGCGAGGGCTCCGTATCATATTTGTACTCCAAAGACGCCCTCGCACGCATTGTCCAACTCAATCCGCAGGCGCGTTTCATCGTGATGCTGCGCTCTCCGGTGACGATGATCCAGTCATACCACGCGCGCATGCTTTTGCTGCTGCAAGAAAACGTCAGCGACTTCGCTCAGGCCTGGCGATTACAGAGCCTGCGCGCTCAAGGAAAGCGGATACCGCGTACCTGCAGCGACCCAAGGTGCCTGCAGTATGGCGAAATCGGCCGCCTGGGAACCTACCTGGAGCAGCTCTATCGTCTAGCGGGACGGCCGCGATGCCATGCTATCGTTTATGACGACTTCGTCACCGATCCGCGCATGACCTACGCCCGCGTACTGCGCTTCATCGGTGTCGAGGATGACGGCCGCCAGGTATTCCCGCCGCTGCGAAGCAACCGCCGCTACCGTTTCCGGCTGCTACATGCGCTGATCAAGCGACCACCGTTCCTGTCCGCGGGCGGCGTACACCTGCGCACTACCAAAGGCGCGCGCAAACGCTCACTGCTAAAGCGCGCCCAAAAGCGGTTACAGCACTGGAACACCGTCATCGGACCGCGAGCGGATCTTGCCTCGCCAATGCGCCGGGAGCTCGCACAGACTTTTCACGGCGAGATTATGAAGCTATCGGACCTACTTGGACGTGATCTTTCGCATTGGATCAACGGCTGAGGCAATTGGACACAGGCGCGCTTAAATCCGAGCAAAAACCCCGGGCGCATCAGTGCTGCTCTTGCCGAGCAAGCCTGAGCTGGGCGTCCAGCGCCTCAAGGCGCGCGGCTGTACCGATATCATGCCACTGCCCCTGATAATGCGTGGCGGTCACCCGCCCATGCGCGGCTACCCGGCGTAGGAGCGGCCCCAGGGGGAAAGGCCCGGTAGCAGGCCGGTCGAACAAGTCTCGCCGGTAGCAGCCAATGCCGGCGAAGGTCAAACGCGGCCCGCGTGGCGGCTCGACCACGCGCTCCCCCAAGAGCGCGAAATCACCTTGCGGATTGTGTGGTGGATTATCCACCAGAATCAGGTGCGCCAGGCCAGCCGGCTCAGTCGGCAACTCCTGCAATGGATAATCGCTCCAAATATCCCCATTCACGACCCAGAACGGATCCTCGCCGAGCAGCGGCAACGCACGCTGTATGCCGCCACCGGTTTCCAAAGCGCTCTCACCCTCATCGGAGATACGGATCACAAGACCCCAGCGAGCGCCATCGCCGAGATAGTGGGCGAGTTTTGCGCCCAGCCAGGCCACGTTGACCACCACCGTATCCACACCGGCGCGCGCCAGCGCCTCTAGCTGATAGTCGATCAGGCTGCGCCCCGCGACTCTCAGCATGGGCTTGGGGAGGCGGTCCGTCAGCGGGCGCATACGCTCGCCCCGACCGGCGGCCAAAATCATCGCCCTCACGGCATTGGCTGCCCGGAGCGTTGCCGCTGCTGCAGAGTATTTAGCAGCGCGCACAGTCCGCCGAGCTCCGGATAGCGCGCAGCCACATTGCGCACGTAGCCAAAGAAACGCGGGACCTCGGCGAGATAGCGGGGCTTGCCATCGCGATAATACAGGCGCGCGAAAATGCCGATGACCTTGAGATGGCGCTGCAACCCCATCCAGTCCAGCAACCGCTGGAATTCGTCAGCGTCGGCCGGGATAGGAATCCCCGCGAGGCGCGCGCGGGTGCGGTAGTAGCGAAGCCAGCGCGCCTCCAACGCCGGCTCCCATGAGATGAAGGCATCACGCAGCAACGAGACCACATCGTAGGTCACCGGCCCATAGACGGCGTCCTGGAAATCGATAACGCCGGGATTGGGCTCGCAAACCATCAGATTGCGCACCATGTAGTCGCGATGCACGTAGACCGCTGGTTGCCCAAGCGCACTGTCGATCAGCCGAGCGCAGATTTCCTGCCAGCCGTCCCGTTCGGATGCGCTGAGCTGCATTCCCAGATGCCGGGCAAGATACCAATCCGGGAACAGATCCAGCTCACGTTGCAGCAGCTCCCGGCTGTAGCTAGGCAACCGCCCCGGCTCGCTCGCCGCTTGCCAGCGAATTAGGGCATCGATTGCATCCCGCAACAAGGGCTCGGCATCGACCCGGGCAACGGCGTCAAGGTAGCTCTCCCGGCCCAGGTCGGTGAGCAATAGAAATCCCTGCGCGCGCTCCTGCTCCAATACGACCGGGGCATTGACTCCCGCCTCACGCAGTAGCTTCGCCACCGTCACAAAGGCATCGCAATCCTCGTGCGCCGGCGGCGCATCCATGGCGATCCACGTCTGCTGCGCCGAATGCACACGAAAATAGCGCCGAAAGCTGGCGTCATTGGCGATCACCTCGAGCGAGCACACTGGCAGGTCCAGCTCGCCTACCAGCCATCGCTCTAGCCGTGCAAACCGCTCGTCCCCAGCCGAACTCGACCCTGCCGTATCCATCTGCTTCCCCCGCCGGCCTCTCCTGCGCCCGTTCCCGGACTCTATGTCACGGGAGACGACGAAGCCAGCCAAAACCGCCATTGCAGGCCCATGCAAGCTGTGCGAAGGTGATGCCCCCGGAGAGGACAGCGTGACATTTACCAGGCGATCTCGACACTTGGCTATTGTGGCCCTGTACGGCCTGTTCCTGCTTGGGGAAGTCGCATCCGCCCGCCCGCCCGGGCAACGCTGGGGCTTGTGCGATGGCTCACTGGTCCCCCCCCCGCTCGGCGACCCGGACGTTCGCAACGCGCCGAGCACACCGCTCAACATTGAAGCCGGCAGGGCATCGTACGATGCCGACCGTAGCGAATACACATTGCTCGGCCGACCGGTGATTACGCGCGCCGATCAGCGCCTCAAGGCTGATCGCATGCACTACAACGCACAGACAGGGCGGGTCGATGCCGCAGGCGATGCCTATTATCAGCAATACGGCGCGATCGTTACCGGCGCGCGTGGGCACTTCAATCTGCAAACCAATGCGGGGGTATTCCATAAGCTGCGCTACCGCATCGAGCAAGGACATATCCACGGTGACGCAAGCCGCGGCGAGATAGAGAACCCAGAGCTCTCGCATTACCTGGACGCCCGCTTTAGCACCTGCGAGCCGGGCCGCGAGGACTGGTGGCTCCACACTGGCTCTCTCACGATTGACGAGGCCCGCCAGCGGGGGGTTGCACGCAATGCCTGGCTAAGCTTCTGGGGCGTACCGGTAGCTTATACCCCGTACATCAGCTTTCCGATAGGAGACGAGCGCAAAACCGGTTTCCTCATGCCCACCATCGGCAACACGACCCGCGGCGGGTTCCAGGCCGGAATCCCCTGGTACTGGAATATCGCACCCAATTACGATGCCACCCTCACTCCAACGCTCTACAGCAAGCGCGGTTTGCAGCTCGGCACCGAATTGCGTTATCTTCTGCCCGCCGCGAGCGGGCGCAGTCAATTCGACTACCTGCCACGCGACATGGCCTACGGTAAGGACCGCTGGCTGCTCGATCTCGAGCATCAGCTGCACGTCGGTCGGCATTTGCAGGCTCGCCTCGATGTGAATCGGGTCAGCGACGATCAGTATCTCAGCGATTTTGGCACCAATCTGCAGCAGACCTCTAACGTCGCGATCCCAAGCCGCATCGATGCCGCTCTGAGCTTTCCCAACTGGATCCTGAGCGCGCAAGCTCAAACCTGGCAGGCAATCGCGCCGAATTCTTCGGCTCGCAACAAGCCGTATTCGACCCTGCCGAGGATTCATTTTAGCTACTCCCCCAGCTTGGGGGGACTGCCCTTGCGGTTTCGGCTCGAAACGGAGGCGGTGCGCTTCGTGCAACCCGAAGCGGGTGCGCTCGATACCGGATCTCGTTTCGATGTCATGCCAAACCTGAGCCTGCCGTTCAGAACGCTCGGCTATTATATCGAGCCCGCCATCGCCTATCGTTACACGACTTATCGTCTCGATCGACCCGATCCGACCCTACCGGAGAGTCCATCGCGGGGGCTGCCAATTTACAGCGTGGACAGCGGATTGTTCTTGGAGCGCAACATCGAGCTCTTCGGCAACGCACTCACCCAA
Source organism: Nitrococcus sp. (assembly GCA_030452365.1). Taxonomy (GTDB): domain Bacteria; phylum Pseudomonadota; class Gammaproteobacteria; order Nitrococcales; family Nitrococcaceae; genus Nitrococcus. The sequence continues at coordinate 6,059 of JAKDMK010000032.1, read as the reverse complement.
ACGCTGGAGCCCAGGTTGTATTACCTGTACGTGGCCAGACGCAACCAAGACGATTTGCCGGTATTCGACACCACGCAGGCCACCTTCACGTTCTATCAACTCTTCGCGACAAACCGTTTCACGGGCCCCGATCGCATGGGCGATGCCAATCAGCTTACCGCGGCGCTGACCAGCCGAGTACTCTCGGATACTTCCGGCTTCGAGTACCTGCGTTTTTCGATCGGCCAGAACTTTTATTTCAGTAACCGCGAGGTCACGCTACCGGGAACGACCGAACATTCAGCCTACAGCTCGGATTACATCACCGAGCTGCGCACCGGATTACCTGGGCTGATGAACGCCTCGCTGGATTACCGCTGGAATCCTGGAGGGACGAACAATCGCAGGCTGATTTCCCGGCTGCAAATCCTAGCGGGATCAGGGCATGTGCTCAACCTCGCCTACCGCTTGCAGGAGGACGATGGCCAAAAACGCCTCTCGGAGGTGGACGGCAGTTTCCTATTGACAGTCGGGGCAAACTGGCGTGTGGTCGGCGGCTGGAACTACTCGTTCCTGAACCAGCAGACCCAGGAGCGTTTCGCCGGATTGGAGTTTAACAGCTGCTGTTACGCCGTTCGTGGGCTGCTCCGCGAGTTCCAGGCAAACCCCAAAGGGGCTACCGCGCAGCTGCAGACCGGGTTTTTACTGCAGTTCGAGTTCAAAGGCCTGGGCGCAGTCGGCAATGCGATTCCAACGTTCCTCAGGCAGGCCATCCCGGGCTTCCGGCCTACACCTTGAACCGGTTAATGTAGAGTCCGTTGACATCCACTCACGGCGTCGTGGGTGGATGGCAACAGGTCCGAGAAACCTTGCAGCCAGTGGCAAGACAAGCATTGTGTCCTTATCATGCAACCGTCCCGTCCACAAAAACCCATGCCACAGGTTGCGCGGGTGATCGCTCGCGCGCCCTGCCAACCGTGCCTTGCGGAGATGCCGTGCCGATAACAATGCGCACGCGCGCGCTTATTACGCCCCTCGCCCTAGTCGTGCTGCTCTGGCCAACTACCCACCTCCAGGCCGCTCAGGTGCTCGATCGCATCGTCGCGGTTGTCAATGACAGCGTGGTGCTGCAGTCCGAGCTCAACCAGGAGCTTGCCATCGTAAGCCAGCAACTGCGGCAGCGAAACATGCGCTTGCCGGACCCGGAGAATTTGCAGCGACAGGTACTCGAGCAATTGATTGTGGACAAGCTGCAGCTCGATATGGCCGCACGCGCCGGAATCTCCGTGGACGACGCCACCTTGGATGCAGCCGTACGTCGCGTCGCGGAGCAGAACCACATGAGCCTCTCCCAGTTCAGAGATGCACTTGCGGCAGAGGCAATCGACTATACGGATTTCCGCAACCAACTGCGTGATCAGATCATCATCTCCAGATTGCGCAACCAGGTGATGCAGAGCCGAATCAATATCACCCCGCAGGAAATCGAACAGTTCGTCGAACAACTCCAATCCGGACAAACCATCGAATATCATCTGGGCCATATCCTGATCGCCCTACCGGATGCCGCCTCTCCACAGGTCATCGCCCAGGCCCGCGGCAAGGCCGATCGCATCCATCAGCAGCTGGAACAGGACGCAAGCTTCGAAACGTTGGCAGCTTCTTACTCCGATAGCCGGACCGCCTTGCAAGGAGGAGATCTCGATTGGCGCACCCAAGGCGAGCTGCCCACGCTCGTAGCCAATCGCATAAGCAAGGTGAAGGTGGGCGAGATTACACCGGTCCTACGCAACCCGAGTGGCTTTCATATATTCAAGCTAATCGCTCAGCGCCAGGGTAAACGCCACGTCACAATGCAAACGCACGCCCGGCATATCCTGATCGAGACGAATGCCGTCGTGAGCGATCAGGATGCGCGTATGCGCCTCGAATCCCTGCGCGCGCGAATCCGCAATGGTGAACCCTTTGCGGCACTCGCCAAGGCAAGCTCGGATGACTCAACCTCCGCGCTCCAGGGTGGCGACCTGGGGTGGGTCGATCCAGGTCGCATGGTCGCCACCTTCGAGCAGGTCATGAACAGTTTGCAGCCGGGCGAGATCAGCCAGCCATTCAATACCCACTACGGATGGCACATCGTGCAGGTTCTAGATCGGCGCGAACAGGATACGACGGATGCCTTTCGCCGAGAGCAGGCGGCCCAACAGCTCAAAACTCGCAAGCTTCAGGAGGAGACCCAGCTGTGGTTACGGCAGATCCGTGAGGAGGCCTATGTCGATATTCGACTGCCGAGCTGAGCTACTGATGTCTGCAGAAGCATTGCCAGCCCGGAACGGTACGCTCTGGCGAGGCCGGTGGCGGCAACGATGTGGCTATCAAGCCTACATGGAGGGTTTCACAGCGTTTTCCGCCACCGCGCGCCGCCCGGGGCCTTTGCACCGCACACTGACACGAGGGTCTGTTGACATCCACCCGCGGCGCGGCGTCGTGGGCGAACGCCAACAGGCCCTACTATGACCATGGACCCGCGCGACAGCCGCCCCCGCATTGCGTTGACTACGGGTGAGCCGGCGGGAATCGGGCCTGATCTCACCGCGATGCTCGCCCAGAAACCTCCGCCTTGCGAGCTGGTGGCCGTGGGTGATCCGGAGTTACTCGAACAGCGCGCCGATGCGATCGGTCTGCCATTGGAAACCCGGCCGTTTCGACCCGATGCGGGGGCGGATACCGATGGCCGGCTCAGCGTGTTAGCGGTCAAGCTGCGAGGTCCGGTGACCCCGGGTCAGCTCGCTCCGGCCAACGCCTACTATGTGCTGGAGACCCTCGAGCGCGCGGGCCGCGGTTGCCTGGATGGCACCTTTGATGCCGTCGTCACGACACCGGTGCACAAAGGCATCATCAACCAAGCCGGTGCGCAATTCAGCGGCCACACAGAGTTTTTTGCCGAGCTCACCGGCGCCACCCAGCCCGTGATGATGTTAATGGCCGGGCGGTTGCGCGTGGCCCTGGTCACTACTCACCTGCCGCTGCGGGATGTGGGGGATAGACTGACTCAACAGCTCCTGGAGTCGATCGCCCGTATTCTGGAGCGGGAGTTGCGCATGCGCTTCGGAATTGAACGACCGCGCATCCTGGTTGCCGGTCTCAATCCGCACGCGGGCGAACACGGTTATCTGGGGCGCGAGGAGATCGAAGTCATTGAGCCCGTGCTGGAGCGGCTGCGCGCGGATGGTTTGAGTTTTGAGGGACCGCTACCTGCCGATACACTGTTCACACCCAGCCGCCTCAAAGCAGCCGATGCCGTGCTCGCGATGTATCATGACCAGGGTCTACCGGTGCTCAAATATGCCGGCTTCGGGCGCGCCGTGAATATTACGCTGGGACTGCCCATCGTGCGGACCTCGGTGGATCACGGCACCGCGCTCGATCTGGCGGGAACCGGCCGAGCGGAGGATGGCAGCCTGCGCGAGGCGATTCGCATCGCCGCTGAGCTCGCTCGGCTTCATCGCGCCGCGCAACGCTGACAATTGTGCCCTATGAGCCGTCACCGCCCGCGCCGGCGTTTCGGGCAGAACTTCCTATACGACACGCACATCCTACGCCGGATGATCGCGTCGATCGACCCGCGTCCAGGACAACGTTGCATCGAGATCGGCGCGGGCCTGGGGGCGCTTACTCGACCACTTCTTGAACGCCTCGGCGATCTGGTCGCCATCGAGCTCGACCGTGATTTGATCGAACCGCTGATCCGCCGGTGCAACGGCGCGGGGCAGCTTGAAATTATCCAGGCTGATGCGCTCAAGGTGGATTTTGCCTGCTTTCGGCGCGGCCGTGAAAAGTTGCGGGTGATAGGTAATCTCCCTTACAACGTCGCCACGCCACTGCTGTTTCATACCACAAGCTTTGCGGCACACCTGCAGGATGCCCATTTCCTGCTGCAAAAGGAGGTCGTGGAGCGAATGGCCGCCAGCGCCGGGCAGGCGAGCTACGGCAGGCTCTCGGTCATGATTCAATACCGCTGCCGAGTCGAGCCGCTGTTCGATGTCCACCCCAAGGCATTCCGCCCCGTCCCCAAGGTTATTTCCACCTGGGTCCGACTGACTCCCCTGCGCAGACAACCCCACTGGGCTCGCAGTGAGGCCCGATTGGCTGCAGTTGTTGCACGCGCCTTCGCGCAGCGTCGCAAGACCCTGCGCAATGCGCTGCGGGGTATGGTTTCGGAGCAAGACTTCAAAGCCGCCGAGGTCGAGCCGTCAGCACGCCCCGAAACGCTCGACCTCGAGCATTATCTGCGCCTAGCCGAAGCGGTGGCGAAACGAGGCGGGGAAGATACACCCATAACGCCATAGACCGAAGCAGGAGCTGCGCTCGTTGCCTTTGGCGTTACTTCGCGCGTCTCCTGACGCCATATGGCATACTAGTTTCCTACCCGACTACGGGCCACTCATTCAGAAATACGGCAGCAGGAGCGTGATCGCCATAGCGATTACGACCGTCAGAGTCAATGATGTCATCAGATCCGGTTTGCGGAAGCGCCGTGGAGTGCCGGCCATACGATTTCCTCTCCCTGGTTTTGCCATTCGTCACATAGCGCCCTAATCGGCAGCTCCGATGTATCCCAACGCGGGCCATGGGCAAGACGTTCGTATAGCACAACGACGCGACACATCATGCTGGATTCGTCACACGATTGGAAAACGGATTGGTTTTCGTGCTCGGCGTGCGACGCTAATATTGTTCATTCGTTTAAATTTGACGAGGGCAACAGTTTGTGACCGATAGGGGGCGTTATGCTGTGGACGTGCAAGTGGAAGCAGTCTATCTGCCGACACAGTCCAACCCAACGGAGAGACGCTATGCGTTTGCGTACACGGTGACCATCCGCAATACGGGTGCCGTGGATGTGACACTGCTCACCCGCCACTGGATCATCACGGATGCCGAGGGCAGGGTTCAGGAAGTTCGCGGCGAGGGCGTGGTCGGTCAGCAACCCCGCATTGCCCCGGGCGAAAGCTTCCGATACACCAGCGGCACATTGATCGAAACCCCTGTGGGCAGCATGCACGGCAGTTATCGCATGCAGGCATCGGACGGGGTCGAGTTCGATGCGGCGATCGATGCATTCCGGCTGGCTGATCCCCGCACCGTGCATTGAGTAGCTTACAGCCCACTATTAGGCCCTAGTGTCGGGAGTGACTGCAATGGCAGTCTACGCCATTGGCGATATACAAGGCTGTTTTGACGCCTTGTGTGCCCTGCTCGATCGAATCGACTTTCAACATGCGCGTGACCGGCTCTGGTTCACCGGCGATCTGGTAAACAGGGGCCCCCAATCCCTGGAAGTGCTGCGCTATATCCGCTCCCTGGGGGAGCGCGCACGGGTGGTGCTCGGTAACCATGACCTACATCTGCTCTCCGTGTGGGCCGGACCAGGCGAGATTAGACAGGATGACAATCTGCTTCCGGTGCTCGAGGCACCCGATGCCGAGCAGCTCATGCAGTGGTTGCGGCGTCAGCCATTGCTCTATGAGGAGCCCGACTTTCCCTACGTCATGGTGCATGCCGGTATTCCCCCATCCTGGACCTTGAAGGAGGCGCGCGCGCGCGCGCGCGAGCTCGAGGCCGCGCTGCGAGGCCCCGATCTCGGCAATTTTTTCCGCCATATCTATGGTAACCAGCCGGCCGATTGGCACGATGGCTTGCGCGGCTGGAACCGATTGCGCTTTATCGTCAATGCCTTTACCCGCATGCGCTTTTGTAGCGCCGACGGAGCGCTGCTGTTCGACTACAAGGGCGCCCCCGAGAACGCGCCCAGCGGCCACTATCCCTGGTTCTCGACCCCGAATCGCCGTTACCAACCGCAGGGGCAAACAGTGGTCTGCGGCCATTGGTCGACTTTGGGGCTGCGCCAAGAGACCGGGCTGCTGGCAATCGATACCGGATGCCTCTGGGGCGGGCGACTGACGGCAGCCCGCTTGGACGGTGAGCCAGAGCTGATATCCATGCCCTGCCAAGCTCGCATGGAACCTGGCCGGTAGCCTTCGCTGCCGGGAGCTATGGTCCTTTACTTGTGTACGTCGGGT